>NZ_DATKTK010000030.1:0-77758 GCF_035531155.1 Sulfuricella sp.
CCATGGCGGCGGTCAGCCCCAAGCCGATTAATGCGGCGAAGTACAGGTTCAACGACGAAATCAGCTTGCCCTCGATCATCACGCCTTCGCCCATCATCATGGTGGTGATGGGATAGAAGGCGATGGCTGCCAGCACGCCGGAAACGATCAGGCCGCGATACAACGCGTTCATGATCTTGCCGCCCTCACGCGCCGTAACGAAGAAAGTGCCCGCGATGGAGGCAATGATGGAGAAACCGCCCAGCACCAGCGGGTAGATCACCGCTTCGGGAGAACCGGTAATCAGCAGTCCACCCAGGAGCATGGTGGCGATGATGGTCACGGCGTAGGTCTCGAACAGGTCGGCAGCCATACCAGCGCAGTCGCCGACGTTGTCGCCGACGTTGTCGGCAATCACCGCTGGGTTGCGTGGGTCGTCCTCGGGAATGCCGGCTTCGACCTTGCCCACCAGGTCGGCACCGACGTCTGCGCCCTTGGTGAAGATGCCGCCGCCGAGACGGGCGAAGATGGAAATCAGCGAACCGCCGAAGGCCAGACCCACCAGAGCGTGAGTGGCTTCGGCGGTGGTGGTGCCCATCACCATGGTGAGGAAAGCGTAATAGCCCGCCACACCGAGGAGGCCCAGGCCAACCACCAGCATGCCAGTGATCGCGCCACCCTTGAAGGCCACGTTCAGGGCGGCGTTAAGGCCATTCTTGGCGGCTTCCGCGGTGCGCACGTTGGCGCGTACCGATACGTTCATGCCGATATAACCCGTCAGGCCAGACAGAACTGCACCGAGGGCGAAGCCGACGGCAGTTTGCCAGCCCAGTGCGACAAAAATGGCCACCAGCAGGATTGCACCGACGATACCAATGGTAACGTACTGCCGGTTCAGGTAAGCCTGAGCCCCTTCCTGCACCGCAGCGGCGATTTCTCGCATGCGATCGTTGCCGGTCGGCAAGCCCAAAATCCACTTAATCGAAACCGCTCCATATAGAAGCGCCGCAATCGCGCATAACAGCGCAAATACCAGTCCACCTGACATAATTACTCTCCCCAAGTTAAGCCGGCCGATCAGGGCCGGCCAAATGCCCTCACACCAAACGCCCAAAAACTCAAACTACTTTTACAAAACACTGACCCAGAACAAATAAAATACATATAGGAATCAGCTTTTAGTCCGAAACAATCCTGCAAAATGCGTTCGACCGGCTACGCACGCGGGAAAGAACTTGCCACTGAGCCGATAAAACGGTTTATTCAGCAGCAAGTTCATTCTTTACTCCCAGGACTTAAAGCTTGAATTCGTCCAGCTTCTTCGGCACCGCTACGTTCTTGAGCCGAACATATTGTGGCAGGCCATCCTTGTAGGGCGGGTAGTCCTCGCCCTTGATCAGGGGTGCCAGGTATTCGCGACACTTTTCGGTGATACCAAAGCCATCCTTGGTGATGAAGTTTTTCGGCATCATCTTTTCGACGTTGGCCACCTTGCTGAGCTGCGCCATGCCGACCTTCCACTTGTAGGGCTGGTTCGACACGCGGTCAATGGTCGGCATCACGGAATTGTGGCCCTTGAGTGCAAACTCGACCGCCGCCTTACCCATGGCATAGGCCTGATCCACGTCACTCTTCGAAGCGATGTGGCGAGCGGCGCGTTGCAGGTAATCGGCCACGCCCCAGTGGTACTTGAGGCCGAGACCTTCACGAACGATGTTAGCCACTACCGGCGCTACGCCACCCAGTTGGGCATGGCCGAAGGCATCCTTGAGTCCCTGGTCGGCGAGGAACTTGCCGTCGGCGCTCATCACACCTTCGGACACGACCACGGTGCAGTAGCCGAATTTCTTGACCAACTCGTCCACGCGGGCAAGGAACTTTTCTTTGTTAAATGTCACTTCCGGGAACAGGATCACGATCGGTTGCTCAGCGTCCTTGGTAGAAGCCAGTCCGCCAGCGGCAGCGATCCAGCCTGCGTGACGACCCATCACTTCGAGCACGAACACCTTGGTCGATGTCTTGCACATAGACGCCACGTCGAAGGTCGCTTCCAAAGTGGAAACGGCGATGTACTTGGCAACAGAACCGAAGCCGGGGCAGTTGTCGGTGATCGGCAGGTCGTTATCCACGGTCTTCGGCACATGGATGGCCTGGATCGGATAGCCCATCTTTTCCGAAAGCTGCGACACTTTCAGGCAGGTGTCGGCGGAATCGCCGCCACCGTTGTAGAAAAAGTAGCCGATGTTATGCGCCTTGAACACCTCGATCAGGCGCTCGTACTGGAGCTTGTTCTCTTCCAGGCTTTTCATCTTGAAGCGGCAGGAGCCGAACGCACCGGACGGCGTGTGGCGCAACGCGGCGATGGCCTTGGCTGTATCCTTGCTGGTGTCGATCAGGTCTTCGGTCAACGCGCCGATGATGCCGTTGCGGCCGGCGTAGACCTTGCCGATTTTATCCTTGTGCATGCGCGCCGTCTCGATCAGACCGCAGGCGGATGCATTGATCACCGCGGTCACGCCACCGGATTGGGCATAAAAAGCGTTCTTCTTCGCCATATCTTTAAGACTCCCTTTAATTATTGATTCTGCTGACGCTTCGCTTGGTGGTCGGCCTGGAGTTTGAGCAGGGCCACCACACATTCGAGCAGGTCATCGTATTCCGCCTTGCCGGTACCGTATTGCTCGCGCACCGAGTAAAAGAACTGGCAGCGGAAACGATGGTCGCCAACCTTGGATATCACGAAACCGGCGCCCTGCTCCTTCCATACCATCGCGGGGCAAAGCGTCAACTCCGGCACGGCGGGATCCAGACGCAATTCGACATCGGCCAACTGCACTTCCACCGGCTTGCCGTAGCGCTCCTTGAGGGTGGCCTTGACCACCCAGAGCTCGGAATCGGTGATGTCGGGGACGCCGCTCATGCTGAAGCGATTAACCCAATGCGGCAAAAATGGCGTCGCGAATCTGATCCACTTTGCCGATGCCGGAAACCTTGACGCACTTGGGCGCGCCAGCCGCGCCGGAAGCAGCCCAGTCGGCGTAGTATTTAACCAGCGGCTCGGTCTGGGCGTGGTACACGTCGAGACGCTTCTTCACGGTTTCTTCCTTGTCGTCGTCGCGCTGGATCAGGTCTTCGCCGGTAACGTCATCCTTGCCGGCCACTTTGGGCGGATTGAAGATGACGTGGTAGGTGCGACCGGAAGCCAGGTGGGCACGGCGACCGGACATGCGCTTGACGATTTCTTCGTCAGGAACGTCGATCTCGACCACGTAATCGATCGGCACGCCGGCGGCCTTCATCGCGTCGGCCTGCGGAATGGTGCGCGGGAAACCGTCGAACAGGAAACCCTTGGCGCAATCCGCTTCCTGGATGCGGTCTTTGACCAGACCGATGATGATTTCATCCGACACCAAACCGCCCGCGTCCATGATCTTCTTGGCAGCAATACCCAGCTCGGTGCCGGCCTTGACCGCAGCGCGCAGCATGTCGCCAGTGGAAATTTGCGGAATACCGAATTTTTCCTTGATGAAAGTAGCCTGAGTGCCTTTACCGGCGCCAGGGCCGCCCAATAGAATTAAACGCATAAAACCTCCCGTTATTGTGTGTTTGTGGTTTGCCCGGGCGCATGCCCGACCAAATATATTTTTACCCAGCTCGTCGTCAAGGATATTCAAAAACACTTACAGATGCACATTCAAATTTTGTATCAGCCCATAAAACTATCTAAGGATACTCCTTACTCTTTGCAGATCCTCCTCGGTATCCACGCCCGCAACAGGCGCCTGCTCAACCACTGCAACACCAATGCGGTAGCCGTGCCACAGCGCACGCAGCTGCTCCAGCGCCTCGAACTGCTCGATGGAGGCAGGCTGCAGCTGTTGGTAAATTTTCAGGAACGAGGTGCGGTAGGCATAGATACCGATATGGCGATAGGCAGGCAGCCCCGCCGGGAAATTTTCCGGCGCAGCAGCGAACGCATCGCGCGCCCAGGGAATCGGCGCGCGGCTGAAATACAAAGCATGACCTTCGCGGTCGGTCACCACCTTGACGATATTCGGATTGAACAGGTCGGCGCCATCATGGATGGCGTGGCAGGCGGTGGAAATCGCCGCCCCGGGATGGTCGTGAAGATGTTGCGCCACCTCGCGGATCAGCGACGGTTCGATCAGCGGCTCGTCGCCCTGCACGTTGACCACAATCTCGTCGTCACCCCAACCGCGTTGACTTGCCACCTCGGCAATGCGATCGGTGCCGGAGGGATGGTCGGGTGAAGTCATGCAAACAGAGTGACCGCTGGCGCGCACGGCATCGGCGACGCCCTGGTGGTCAGTCGCCACCCAGACTTCATCGGCACCGCTCTCCAGAGCGCGTTCGACCACATGCAACACCATGGGTCGACCGGCAATGTCGAGCAACGGCTTGCCGGGCAGACGGATGGAGGCGAAGCGGGCAGGGATGACGACCTTGAAGTTCACGGTAATGAGTGACGGGTGATGAGTGATGGGCGGCACATTACCCATCACTCATTACACCTCTTCCTCTGGCGGCAGCTTGCGCGCCTCATCCTCCAGCATCACCGGAATATCATCGCGAACCGGGTAAGCCAGGCGACAAGGCTTGCAAATCAGCTCCTGCTCGGCTTTTTTGTAGACCAACGGCCCCTTGCACAACGGGCATACCAGAATTTCAAGCAGTTTGGCGTCCATCAATATCCCTCAATTTTTGTAGTACTGTTTGTCCGAAAGCCGGTGACAGTATGGCTTCCACCGCCAGCGCCCAATAGCGTTCGTCGGCGAAACCGGCGCATTTGACCGCATCCTTCTCGGTCATCAGCAACGCATCGGCATCATCGTAATCCAGATCCTGCGGCCGAAAGACGCAATGATCAGGGAAAGCGTGTTCCTCGAACGCCAACCCCAGCCTGCGCAAATGAGCGAAAAACCGTTGCGGGTTACCGATGCCGGCCACGGCATGAAGTTTCTTGCCGCCAAAATCAGCCGCAACAGCGCGCATTTCCGGATGGCGCAGATTGCAAAACACCTCGCCTTCCAGGCTCATTTCGAACTCGTTGCGTAGCAGCATGGCCGCCTTCAGGCTGCCGCCGTTCACCACCACCGCATCCACCGACCTGAGGCGAGAAACACCTTCACGCAATGGACCTGCAGGCAACAACAAGCCATTTCCGAATTTGCGCTCCCCGTCCACCACCGCGATTTCCATATCGCGGTCGAGGCGGAAATGCTGCAGGCCATCGTCGCTCACCAGTACGTCGCACTCCGGATGCGCTCGCAGCAAAGCATTTCCTGCCGCCACCCGATCGCGGCCAACCCAGACCGGGCAACCGCTTTTTCTCGCCAACAGCAGCGGTTCATCGCCCACTATCGCCGGGTCACTGCGGATATCAACTGCCACCGCGCCCTGTATGCTGCCACCGTAGCCGCGACTGACAATTCCGGGATGGTAGCCCTGTTGCCGCAGAAAATCAGCCAGCCAAAGCACCAGCGGAGTTTTTCCGGTACCGCCGACGCTGATATTGCCGACCACGATCACCGGCACCGGCAATCGGATAGCGCGCAGCAGTCCGATGCGGTAAAGCACTCGACGCAGCGCTGCAACCAGCCCGAACAGGATACTCAGGGGAAACAGCACAACATGCCACGGCGTTAGTCGAAGCCATTGTCGTTGGAGCCAGAGCATACTATTCGGGATTGAGCGCTTGTCCCAATCCCACCGCCTACTTTTCCGGCTTTGCCTGAGTGGCAAAAGTGATGTGGCTGTAACCCGACAGGCGCGCGGCCTCCATGACGTTCACCACCGCCTGGTGGGTCGCCTTGGCGTCGGCATTGATGATAATCACCGGATCCGGCTTGTCCCCCGCGGCACGGCGCAGCGCCAGGCTGAGCGCGGCGGTGTCTGAATCAGCCACGGACGAACCGTTGACCAGGTAACGCCCGGTGGCGTCCACCGCCACGTTGATGGCAGCGGGCTTGTCCGCCGGCTTTTCCGCCTCGGCGGTGGGCAGGTTGATCTGCAATTCGGCAATCTGGGAAAAAGTGGTGGTGACCATCAGAAAAATCAGGATCACTAGCAGCACGTCGATCATCGGGATCAGATTGATCTCGGGGTCTTCCTTGGCCCTGCCGCGCTGAAAATCCATTTACTTCCGCTCGCCGTGGACGATCTGCACCAGCTTGATCGCCTGCTGTTCCATTTCCAGCACCAGTGCTTCGGCGCGGGCGCGGAAATAGCGGTAAAAAATCATGCTGGGAATCGCCACAATCAGGCCCATGGCGGTGTTGTACAGCGCCACCGAAATGCCGTGTGCCAGTTCGGCGGGGCTACCGCCGCTCGGCCGAAGCGCGCCGAAAATCTCCACCATCCCGATCACCGTACCGAACAGCCCGAGCAGCGGGCTCACCGAGGCGATGGTGCCGAGCGTGTTGAGCGAAACCAGGAAAGACAGGCCATATTTCAGGCGGGGCTGCTCGATTTCGTGGGCAACGCGCCGACCTGTTTCCTCGATCTCTTCCTGCATCATTTCACGCGAGCTCTTGGCATTCCTCAACCCGGCCGCAAAAATCTGCCCCAGGTAGGAGTGCTTCTCCAGCTGTGCCAGCTTTTCAGCGTTCACCGCGCCCTGCTTGACCCATTCCCGCACCTGGGGCAGCAAATCCCTGGGCGCGATCAGGTTGAACGTCCATAAATGCCAGCCGATGATCGTCAAGGAAATCACCGATGCAATGATCAGCGGCCAGATCGGCCAGCCCGCTGCTTGAATAATGGATAACACTCGCCCTTCTCCCTTATAATTCCGGCTGCTAGTTAAACGCCCGTAACTTTAGCCTGCCACAGGGTTTTCGGCAAGTCCGGTTAAGTAGAACATCAAGAAAGCGTATTAAGCTCTTGTCGTAAAAACCCTTTACTGACTATCCACAAAGACTGTGGATAACTATGTGGGCAAGTTGTATGCACTTACTCTAACTTGCCCAAGGGAAAAGGGAATTTCACGCAGGTTAAAATTTAACCTGCTGTTTTATTGTTTAAAATCAATCCACTAAAAAAATACGCAATAGGCTCATGGTGATAGCAATTTGTTACACCCACATTCGCCAGACTTGTGGATTAATGTAGAATGGAAAAATGCATTCCGCCCCAGCACTTACAGATGAATCTCCGGTCCTCAGCGTCAGCGAACTGAACCGCCGCGCGAAGCAGTTACTGGAGAGAAATTTCCCGCTGATGTGGATTTCCGGAGAAGTCTCCAATTTCATCGCTGCTGCGTCCGGCCACTGGTATTTTTCCCTCAAGGACGGCAATGCCCAGGTGCGCTGTGCGATGTTCCGCCACAAAAGCCAGTACCTCGACTGGCAGCCGCGCAACGGTGACCAGATCGAAGTGCGCGCCCTGGTCACCCTGTACGAACCGCGTGGCGAATATCAGCTTAACGTCGAAAATATCCGGCGTGCCGGCTTGGGCGCGCTGTACGCAGCCTTCGGAAAGCTCAAGGCACGCCTGGAACAGGAAGGGCTGTTCGACGAAGCATGCAAAAAACCCCTGCCCGCCTTTCCCGGACAAATCGGCATCGTCACTTCCCCTGCCGCCGCCGCACTGCGCGATGTCCTCACCACCCTGCGGCGGCGCATGCCCTCGATTCCGGTCATCCTGTACCCCACCCCGGTGCAGGGCGAAGGCGCAGCGGCGAAAATCGCCGACGCGATCCGCACTGCCGCCAGCCGGGCCGAATGCGACGTGCTGATTGTCTGCCGCGGCGGCGGCAGCATCGAAGACCTGTGGGCCTTCAACGAAGAAATCGTGGCGCGGGCGATCCATGCCTGCCCCATCCCGGTGGTCAGCGGCGTCGGCCACGAAACCGACTTTACCATCAGCGATTTCGTCGCCGACCGACGCGCCCCCACGCCGACTTCAGCGGCGGAACAGGCCAGCCCCAACCGCGCCGACCTGCGGCACCGGATCGAGGCTATGCACAGCCGCCTGAACCGCCATCTGCGACAGAAGCTGGAACAGCGCATGCAGCAAGTGGATTACCTGTCGCGGCGGCTGGTCCATCCCGGCGAAAGGCTGAACGCACGCCTGACGCATCTGACCCACCTGGGCCAGCGCCTGAACAACAACGCCGGCCATGTTCTCGCCGAACGCGAATGGCATTTGCAAAAACTGGCTCACCGTCTGGCTGCGGCCAAACCCGACATTGCCACACGCGAAGCACAACAGCGAGAGCTGGCGCGGCGCCTGCAACTTTCCTTGTCTCACCGGATGCAGGACTATAAAACCGGGCTGCAACGACTGCAGGCCAATCTCGTCCATCTCAACCCGCAGTCGGTGCTCGAACGCGGCTTCAGCATGGTGCGCTCGGCCGACGGGAAAATCGTCTACGACAGCAAGGAAATCGCGATGGATGAAGCGCTTTCCATCACCTTCGCACGCGGTAGCGCCGTAGCCCGGGTAACGCGCAAGGAGGATGGCCGATGAACCTGAAATTCCGGAAAAAGAAAAAGGCGCCCGAGGAAAACGACAATAACACTGATGATGCAACCATCGTCGCCACGGAAATCGACCCGGCTCCGGCAAAACCAGGCTTTTGGACACGACTGAAAAGCACCCTGACGCCCTCACGCAAAAAAGACAAAACCGAGGACGAAGAAAAGCCCGAGGTACGCAAATCCTCGGCTAAACACACAGACAGGAAACATCGGGATGAAGAACCGGAACTCTCGGACATCCCCGCAAAAAAATCCCAGAAACGGCTAGTGATTGTGCTGGCACTCCTGATCCCGCTGGCAGCCGGAGGAGGTTTTTTTTCTGCAACTAAATTATTGGCGCCGCTACAGCACCAGGAAGCGCCACCGGCTAAAAACGCCACTTCGCAGGAAATAAAAACTGACGGGCAACCCGCGTCAGAGCCGACTAAAGCAGCAGAACAAGCGCCGCAACTGAAAACCGAGCAACCTCAGAGCGAACCCGCACCGCAACAGGAAAGCGATGCCACGACACCCGCTGCGGAGGTTACCGAACCACTAGCGGAAGCGCCCGTTGCCGACGCACCCGCCCCGGCCGAAGAGGACGTCCAGACGCAAATTGAAGCGATGAAAAAACACAATCAGGAAATGCAGGCTCAAATCGAGGCGCTAAAAAAACAGCCTGCTGCCGCAAAGCCGGCAAGATCCACCGCCACTCCCCGGGAGGGCGTACTGATCATCAACGGCAAGAACACCAAGGAAAGTGTCCAGGGACTGAAAAAAGTCATCGAGGGCATGAATGGCACTTCAGAGGCAAGAGATACCGGCGGAAAGAAATAGGGGACAATCTTAGTGCCCCCAAGTCGTAAGGCACTAGCCCTATTCCTAGGGAGCCATTTCTAAGACGTCTGGAATCCAGTGTTGAAATGACCGAGGTTTCCCGCCTTGGGTGCCAAAGACCTCATTGTTGAATCTTGGACTAACGCCCGGTTCCGCCCCTGTGCGGACTGTGGCGGCCAGATGCTCCACCGTCTGCAATACAGCGGAAGCAGGCACCCTTTACCCCCAGCCTGTAACACACATTCCGGGAGGCTCACGCGGCATTATGAAAAGTCCAGATTCCTTGCTCAAGACACCTTGCTTTGCAGTTACCCACGACATTTTCCAGACAACTTCTTAGCCGCCGTCGAAGTGGGCAATCAGCTTACCCAAATTTTCGCAGTTTTAGTCATCTCATACATTGACTGTTCCACGTGATGAATGCTGAAGGGATTTTCATCAGTTGGAATATTTGCGCCATGACTTTGCCTATAAATTTTTGATAACACATTGCGCTAAATATACCCTTCCTCGTACCTAAAAATTAAGGTCTTTATCTTATCGCGAACTGTCCGTTGGACGGCTATATTAAAACTTCGTTATCAAACAGGAGGTGCAAGATGAAAAAGGCAGAACTAAAGAGTTTTGGGAATGCGGATGAGGTTCGTGAATTCCCGAAGGGTCGGCTTGAGCTGGTCAAGATTGGCGGCGCAACAGTTGGTCGCGCAATCTTCGAGCCAGGTTGGCGATGGGCAACGTCTGTCCAGCCTATAGCCAAGACAAAAAGCTGTGAGGCTCCTCATTTGCAATATCACGTATCTGGCGTTCTGAAGATACTTATGGATGACGGGACTGAGCTTGAGGCCAAGCCCGGCGACGTTTCCAATCTTCCCTCAGGGCATGATGCCTGGGTCGTAGGTAACGAGCCGGCAGTCGTTGTGGACTTCCAAGGAATGATTGACTACGCCAAATCCCGGTAGATGGCCGACGAGGCACTTACGCTTGGGATACTTTGGCTCGTGCGTTTAAATTTCCTATCCTTAGGAAAAGTCCATGAACCAAGAAACATACAAGATTGCCGTTATCCAGGCGGCCCCGGTTTACATGGACAGGGATGCCACCATGGAGTAGGCGTGTCGGTTGATTGCCGAGGCCAGTCAGAACGGCACACGCCTCGCCGTGTTCCCGGAGGCCTTCGCCTTCATTCCGACTTACCCGGGCTGGATTTGGCATTTGCCACCCGGCAAGATCGCCTTGAATCAGTAACTCTATGGCGACTTACTGGACCAGTCCGTCAGCATCCCCGGCAACCACCGCCACGCTGTGCCAAGCCGCTTGGGACGGCGGCATCCACGTGGTGATTGGCGTCAACGAACGCAACACAGAAGCGAGTGGCGGCAGCCTGTTCAACACGCTCATCTATAGGCGTGTGCGGCACCGCCTTCAAATGCCGCAACATAAGGAGGTCATCACATGAAAATGCTACTTACGGTCGAAATCCCACATGAGCCTTTCAACTCCCTCGTCAGAAGCGGAAAGGCGGGCGAGATCATTGGGCGTATCCTCGAAACAATCAAGCCGGAGGCGGCCTACTTCACGGAGCAGGACGGAACACGCGGCGGAATCTTCGTGATTAACGTTCAAACTCCGTCGGATGTACCGGCCTTTTCAGAGCCCTTCTTTCTCAACTTCCAAGCCAATTGTAAATTTCGCATTCTGATGAGCCCGGAGGATTTGCAAAAGGCTGGCTTGGAGGACCTCGGCAAGAAGTGGGCGTGAGATCCGCCTAACCCTGCGGTCAAGTGGAACGTGCCGCAAACGGCGCGCCCCTACCTTAAGCGTTGGGTGCTTTGGGGGACTACCTGAAGGAATGAAATGTCATATGCACGCATAGTTGCCCTGACGTCGCTGGCCATGATTGCATTTGCGGGCAATTCGCTGCTGTGCCGTGTCGCTCTAAAACACACCAGCATCGACGCAGCGAGTTTTACGACAATCCGACTGATCTCCGGAGCGGTAATGCTTTGGCTGGTCGCGCGAATGAGTCGCGGCACACATACCGGCAAGGGCAACTGGCTATCGGCATTTGCGTTATTTGCGTATGCGGCTGGCTTTTCTTTTGCGTATGTGAGCCTGCCCGCGGCAACGGGTGCACTGCTGCTCTTTGGCGCTGTCCAGGCAACGATGATCGGCCATGGCATTTGGGTGGGGGAACCTCTGCTGAGGCTGCAGCTCGTCGGTCTTGTGCTCGCTCTCGGAGGACTGGTTGGTCTGTTGCTGCCAGGTGTTTCTGCACCGCCCCTGTTAGGTTCCCTATTGATGTTGAGCGCTGGGGTTGCATGGGGCGTCTATTCTTTGCGCGGGAAAGGTGCGGGTGATCCCACCAGGGTAACGGCGGGGAATTTCCTGCGCGCTGTTCCTATCGCGGCAGCATTGAGCATATTGATGCATGATGGCGCTTCTCTGGATAGCGCTGGATTTTGGTACGCGGTTTCATCGGGCGCGCTGGCTTCCGGAATAGGGTACGCCATTTGGTACACGGCATTACCCGCGTTGAAAGCAACCAATGCCGCGACAGTGCAACTCAGTGTTCCGGTCATTGCCGCCTTAGGTGGCATCGTTTTCCTCGGCGAGTCCGTAACCCTACGCTTGGTATTGGCGTCCGTAGTCATACTCGGTGGAATTGCGCTGGTAATTCTTGAGAAACAAAATGCAACTGGCACCCAACAAGTCGTTCCAGCCGACACCGCTTCGCAGCGCGACTGAGCTTGATCGTTAGCCCCTGTTTTTCCACCCACCACGAAAGAAAACAATATGAAACTGAAACTCACATCACTCTCCCTCATGATCTGCGCTGGCAGTGCAATGGCTGACACAACCGTGCAAATGTACATGGCCGATGCCAAGGGTGTTGGCTCCAGTGTTGGACAGGTATCAATCTCTGAATCGCCGTACGGCATGGTGTTTACGCCTTCACTGAAAGGGCTCCCCCCGGGAATGCATGGATTCCATCTGCACCAGAACCCGAGCTGCGACCCGAAGGAGAGCGATGGGAAGATGGTTCCCGCGCTTGCCGCGGGCGGCCATTACGACCCGCGCAACGCGAAGCGCCATGACACTCCTTGGGGTGAAGGCCATTTGGGTGATCTGCCCGCGCTCTTCGTGGATGCGGAAGGTAACGCCAGTCAACCGGTACTCGCCCCTCGCCTCAAAACGGCGGATCTGGCAGGCCGTTCGCTGATGGTGCATGTGGGGGGAGATAATTATGTGGATCATCCTGCTCCGCTTGGCGGTGGCGGTGCGCGCATGGCATGCGGCGTTATCAAATAAATGGCTAACTCTGCATTCGAGAGGGACGCGCCAAATGCGGCGCGCCCCTCAATTTGAACGCTGAATGACCGCTTTGCCCGCCTAACCAGCCATTTCCTCGTGATCTGTGAATGTCCGGAACTGGCATGTTTGAGACTGTGGCAACAGGCAGTTCCCGACACTGAACGGCCATTCAATTTTCAGTAAACCGGACGTTCAACAAATGAAAGGGACTTCCCCGTCCCGAGGTTGCGGCGGAAGCCGCGGTCGGCAACAAGTGCCATGATGGAAGTTCCACCTCACATCAGAACCACGAAAGGGGAAGTCCATGAACATTATCACGGTAGGAATCGATCTCGCCAAGAATGTTTTTGCAGTTCACGGCGTTGATGAAAACGGCAAGGCTGTACTGATCAAGCCAAAGGTAATACGCGAGCAACTACTGCCGCTTATCGCGCAACTGCCGCCGTCCCTGATCGGCATGGAAGCCTGCTCCGGGGCGCATCACTGGGCGCGGCTGTTTCGGCAGCACGGCCACACCGTCAAACTGATGGCCCCGAAGTTCGTCACGCCGTACCGCATGGGTGGTAAACGCGGCAAGAACGATGCGGCGGACGCCGCCGCCATCTGCGAAGCCGTCACCCGGGCGCACATGCGTTTTGTCCCAATCAAAGAAGGACACCAGCAGATCATCCTGTGCCTGCACCGTACACGCCAGGGCTTCGTCGAAGAACGCACGGCAGTCTATAACCGGCTGCGCGGCCTGATTACCGAATTTGGCATCGTCCTGCCGCAGAAGGTCTCCTGCCTGCGGCGGGAGATCGGTGCGCATCTCGAAGACCTGCCGGGCTATGCCAATCAGTGCATTGGCGACCTGTTGTCCCATGCCGACCAATTAGAAGCGCGAATCGCCGAGTATGATCACATCATCGCCAAAGCGGCACGCGAGGATGCACGCAGCAAGCGCCTGATGCAACGTCCCGGCATCGGCCCGGTCACCGCCAGCGCTCTTCTAGCCAGTATCGGCTGCGGACACGACTTTAAAAACGGACGCCAGGTGGCTGCCTGGATCGGACTGATGCCGGGGCAATACAGCAGCGGCGGCAAGGCCCGATTGGGACGGATCACGAAGGCTGGCGACCACTACCTGCGAAGTCTTTTGGTTATGGGCGCCCGATCCATTCTGGCAGGCCTCGGCGACAAACAGGACGGCTTCAGTCGCTGGGCGCGCAGCCTGCAAGAACGGCGCGGCTGGCCTGGGCGGTGTTGAAATACGGCGAAGACTTTCGCCTGAGTCCGAGCGCGGCCTGAACCCCTTTAGAAACGTCTGCAGGAAAAGAATGCTGAAAGGAATTAGCGAGCCACCGGAAGGCGGCCAAGATTCACCGATGCACTGCACGTGTTGATGTGAAGCGGGTTGGACCCGCGCCGGGAGAGCCTGATTAGCTCAAGGGGAAGAAGCCACTCCCGACTAACGAGTGAGGTACCGGCGCGCGTCTTTCATCAGGGTCCGGGCAAGATGCCCAATATGACCGATTGTAGTTTCGCAGTCCTCCATCTTCTCGCTCAGCACTGGCAGGCAAAACATGAACTATCAGGAAAACAGAACATGAAAAGATAAAATCTCAAAGCACTTGCATGAAATGGGGAAGCCCTTGTAGTAGAGCTAAGGGGCACCGCGCTTTTGCGGCGTCCCGCTTAAGCGCCTGGTTAGGCATCGAGCAGCAGGATCTCGTAGCGGTCCATGCGCGCGCTTGCGGTGATCCTCGGGATCGCTTCCATGGCAAGGACGGTTGGCAAAGCGATATTGTGCCACCGGCGAAACTGCCACAGGGAACTTGTCTATACTGGGGAAAAGGCAGCCAACCATGACGCGCACCCTGCTCCCCGAACTGCACAGCCCCGCGACCCGGCAGGCCCTGGCCGAGGCGGTGCTTACCGTGCTCGATGCTTGGGGCATCCATCCGGCGAAGCAGGCGGAGCTGCTGGGGCTGGCGGACATCGCGCCCCTGAGGCAAGGGCAACCCCTGCCCGACGACCCCGGCGTGCTCGAACGCGCAGGGCACCTGCTCGGTATCGAGCGGGCATTGAAGCAGCTTTACCCGGATGACCCGGCATCGCGCCATGCGTCATTGATGCTTCCCGCTGCGGGGCTGGACGGACATCCGCCGCTGCTGGTCATGCTGAGCGGAGTGGAAGGGATCAAGCGAGTGCGTGCGCTGCTCGAGTCCGCGCGAAAAACAGACCGCGAATGAAACTCAGGGCCGGTACCCGCAAACATGCCTGAGACTCCGCTGCACATTCCCGCAGCCTGGCAGCATTCCGCCGCGCGCATCCTGGCAAAAAATTGGCGTCGCGTCCTGGTCGTCGGCGCCGCCGATCGCGGCAAGAGCATCTATTGCAACTTCCTGGTGAATGCCCTGTTGCGCGTGGGGCGCACGGCGTCCTTCGTCGATGCGGACATCGGGCAGAAGGACGTGGGCCCGCCGGCGACGGTCGCGCTCGCCGAGCTCAACGCATCCGCGGCGCTCGCCCAGGCACGCTGCAATGCGCTCTATTTCGTTGGGCACATCAACCCCATCGCCCACTTCCTGCCCTTGGTGCTGGGCACGCGCCTCATGGTCGAGGCGGCTAGGGGCGAGTTCGTGGTGATCGACACCACCGGCCTGGTCCAGGGCAAGGGTCGCGTGCTGAAAGGCTTCCAGATCGAGTCCCTGCAACCGGACGTGCTGGTCTGCCTGGAGCTCGGCGAGGAACTCGCCCCCATTCGTCACGCCGCCCGCCACCTGAATATCCTGCGTCTGCGCCCCTCGCGCCTCGCCGCGCCGAAGTCATCCAATGCGCGGCGGCGCGCCCGGGAGGAAGCGTTCCAACGCCATTTTCGGAAGGCGCGCGAGCTGGATTTCGGGTTGCAAGAAGTCATCGTGCAGCGCGCAAGCCTGTTCAACGGTCAGCCGGTCGAAGACTCGCGCTTTCTATACGCCGAGCGCCTGCCCGACGGGCTGCTCGCCGTGGCGGATGAGACGGTGCCTTCTGCCGAACGGATCCAGTCAGTCCCGCGGCATTGTCTGGATCACTTGTTGTGCGGTGTTGCAGACAAGACGGGTGAATGTCTGGGACTTGGCATCGTCAGCAGCATCGACTTCGCCCGCCGCAGCCTCACGCTCTACACACCGGTGCCGAGGCGCCATATCCGCATCGTCCGGTTGGGCGACCTGTATCTGAACCGGCAGGGACGCGAGCTGCACCTGGGGCGGCTGGGCCATTTCTGATTCATGCGGCCGGCCCCGACTTTGGCTCCGCATCACGTCGGTTTTGGAAGCACGCCGCCCAGGGGCTTGTGTCGATCCCCGAGCGCGACAGGGACGAAGTCAGTCTGTCTTGCAGGCGGCCAGGTGCGCGCGCCATTGGTCGAGGAGCGCCGCTCTGGCTGCCGGGTCGCGCAGGCTGGCGCCAAGAAGTTCAGCGCCTGCCTGCAGCTCCGAGCGCTGCCAGCCGGAGTCGGTGGCGCATTCCACGATGACCGCCCAAGCGCCCTCCCTCGGTTCGACGGCGAAGAGGTAGGCGGAAAGCCCCAGCCCTTCCAGCAGTGCACCCACGGCGGCTTTGGCCTGTGCCAGATCGGCTACGCTGAGCTCTGCCATGGCTCAATCGCGGCGCCCATGCAGGTGCAGCAGCGGGTGCATCCAGTAACAAAGCGCTTGCATGAGAGTCCTCCGCAAGAAACGAATGAAAAAATCTGTGCTGTTTCAGCATAGTCGATGCGCGTTGCGATGCACCGCCAACCAGTCGGCTGCGCGCGCACGTCACGTGCCAGCTGCGGCTAGCTGATCCCCAGTCGCTTGTCGTCGTCGATCTGCGCCAGCAGTTCTTCGACACGCCGGGCACCGCCTTCAGTCGACAGCACCTCCATTGGCGTGTGTCCGCCGAGCTGCAGACGAGGTTGCTCGAGCCACTCGGCCGCCTTGGCCGCACCGCCGAATACCCGGCCGGCCAGCTCCACTACGTAGTTGGGGTCATGCCGATGCACGATCAAACCTCTCTTCCACCTGACAGCAGGGGTGGAAATCTCACCCCTTTAATCAACAATATAGTCCGTGCCAACCACTTTTTTCATTGAATGGCCGCTCCTGGCATTCCTCGGTCAAGCGACACCATCCTGCGAAAACGGTCATCAAGATCAGCACGAGCTCTCTGGCGTTTTCGGCCAAAAAACCAACGCTCGCGGTCTCCTTCTTCCATAGAGCGGTTGTGTCAGACGTGCGACCAGGCTTGGGTGTTCCAGATGCTGGCGGGCAACGCGCAGTGAATCGCTCCAAATTTAGTAGACACCCTAGAACTATAGAATAGATCGTCAGCTTTGGCCGACGATCTGGCATCGCATCCGTTTTCCTGAAGGTCTCCTATCGCGAGCAGACCGGACGTCCGTCAGATCAATTTCAACGCGGCGTCAGTGATCGGAACTGGCACTAAGTAGTCCCCCGCCCTAAATTGATTCAATGCTGGATGCCAACTCACGATAGCGAAAACAACAGCTATAGCCGGGAATGTTGCAATGCCAGATTCCGGATACCCTATTTTTACAGTCCCGCTTTTTTATAGCTTCCCACGGAGCCAGTCGAAAACCGCATCATTCAAGTTTCTCTCCAGGCAGTCGAACTCTTCAATCCCCTCCATACCACGCAGCCAAGTCAACTGCCGCTTCGCCAACTGGCGCGTAGCGGCGATGCCTTTCTCACGCAACTCAGGCAAATCGAATTCGCCATCCAGATATTGCCAGGCTTGGCGGTAGCCGACGCAGCGCATCGACGGCAGGGAAAGATCGAGAGCGCCATTCCGCCTCAATTGCTCCACCTCATCGATTAGGCCTTGCGCCAGCATGATGTCGAAACGCTGGGCAATGCGCTGGTGCAGTATGGCGCGGTCGCTTGGCAACAGGGCCAAGGCATGGACGTTATAGGGCAGGTCGGCAGCGGCGTCCTTTTCAAGCAGCGAGGACATCGTCTGGCCGGTCAGGATGCACACCTCCAATGCGCGCTGGATTCGCTGCGCGTCGGCGGGATTGAGGCGCGCCGCGGTGGCCGGGTCGAGCCGGGCGAGTTCCGCATGTACAGCGGGCCAGCCGCTTTCAACGGCCATTGCATCGATGCTTGCGCGGGTAGCCGGATCGGCTTGAGGCAAATCGTTCAGCCCCTGCCGCAGCGCCTTGAAGTACAGCATGGTGCCGCCCACCAGCAGGGGAATATGGCCGCGCGAGGTGATCTCCGCCATCAGCCGCAGCGCGTCCTGGCGGAACTGCGCGGCGGAATAGCTTCGTGTCGGGTCGATGATGTCGATCAGGTGGTGCGGCGCCGCCGCCAACGTCGCCGCATCAGGCTTGGCGGTTCCGATGTCCATGCCGCGGTAGACCATGGCCGAATCCACACTGATGATCTCGCACGGCAGGCGCTGCACCAGATCGACCGCCACGCCGGTCTTCCCGCTGGCGGTAGGGCCCATGAGGAAAATTGCCGGAGGCAATTCTGGGGAATGGGGAATGGGTAACGAGTGATGAGTTGACATATATTTAAGCCATCAGCCTAAGCCGGACAAGCCGGAAGCCAAATGGAGTGAGGGGGGATGATCGAGAGGTTTTCATCTCCCATTCCTCATCACCCATCACTGTTATTTCCCCCGCATGAACAGCCTGTCCAGCTCTTCCATGGAAATCTCGCGCCAGGTGGGACGACCATGATTGCATTGGTCGGCGCGCTCGGTGGCCTCCATTTCACGCAGCAGGGCATTCATTTCCGGCACGGCCAGTTTTCTGTTGGCGCGCACCGAAGCGTGGCAGGCCAACGTGGCGAGCAGTTCGTTGCGCCGCTCGGCGAGCACCCGGTCGGCGCCGAACTCGCGCAATTCCTTGAGAAGATCACGTGCCAGCAGTACCGGATCGGCATCCTGCAGCAGCGCCGGTAGCGCCCGCACCGCCAGCGTGGTCGGCGACAGTATGGCGATGTCGAAACCCAGTGCGCCGAATGCGGCGGCATGCTCCTCGGCCACGGCAACATCCAGCGCCCCGGCATGGAACGACACCGCGATCAGTAGCGGCTGCATGGCGACGGCGCGATTGTCGAGCGCCGCTTTCAGCTTCTCGTAGGTGACCCGCTCATGAGCGGCGTGCATGTCGACGATCACCAGCCCCTTGGCGTTCTGAGCCAGAATATAGACGCCGTGCAGCTGCCCCAGGGCGAAGCCGAGCGGGGGAATTTCTGGCACCACCTCGGTCGGCGGTGCAGATTCAGGCTTGCCGATCCGGCCGAACAGGGTTTCGTAGAGATCAGTCCGCTCCGCCACGCCGAGCGGCATGGCTTGCTGCTGGGAATATGAGTGAAATGAAACCTGACGCGCCGGTTCGGCCAAAGGCGCGGTAGAGGATTCCTGCCGGGCACGGATCGGTGCCGACAGCGCCTTGTTCAGGGCATGATAAATGAACTGGTGAATGGCGCGTGCATCGCGGAAACGCACTTCGATCTTGGTGGGGTGCACGTTGACGTCCACCCCTTCCGGATCGATTTCGAGGAACAGCGCAAATGCCGGATGGCGGTCGTGATGCAGAATATCCTTGTAGGCCTCGCGGATGGCGTGGGCGATCAGCTTGTCGCGCACAAACCGGCCGTTGACGTAAAAATACTGGGCATCGCGCCCGCCGCGCGAAAATCCGGGCAGACTCGCCATGCCCCACAGGCGCAAGCTGCCGACACGCTCGTCCAGAATGACCGAGGCAGCTGCAAACTCATCGCCAAGCAGCGTGGCGGCACGGCGTTCCATCGACCCTGCGGGAAGCTGCCAGATTTTGCGCCCGTTATGCTGCAGGGCAAAGCCGATATCGGTGCGGCTCAATGCGATACGCCGGAACATTTCCTCGCAGTGACCGTATTCGGTCGCCTCGCTCTTGAGGAACTTGCGCCGCGCCGGGGTGTTGAAGTACAGGTCCTGCACCTCCACCGCCGTACCCGATTCCAGCGCGGCCGGCTGCAGCCCGGTGGTGTCGCCGCCGGCAGCCTCGACTTTCCAGGCGTGACGCTCCCCCCGTCGGCGGCTGGTCAGCGACAGGCGCGACACCGCGGCGATACTGGCCAGCGCTTCGCCCCGAAAACCGAGGCTATTCACTGCCTCCAGGTCGTCGAGTGTAGCGATCTTGCTGGTGGCGTGACGCGCCAGCGCCAAAGCCAACTCCTCCGCGACAATGCCAATACCGTCATCGGCAACGCGCAGCTGCTTGATCCCGCCCTGCGTCAGGGTGACTGCGATCTCGTTTGCCGCTGCGTCCACACTGTTTTCCAGCAGCTCCTTCAAAGCCGAAGCAGGACGCTCCACCACCTCACCAGCGGCAATCTGGTTAATGAGTAGGTCGGGCAAAATCCTTATGACTGACATTCAATGACCTGAGAAATAATTCAAATAAAAAACGATTATACGCATTATGCGAGAACTGTTTATTCAGAGACTCTCGGCACTGAAACGAATACAGATAATTCTTGACTGCTTTCATTGGTTATTGTCTAATGTCAAGACATGGTCTAAACAGAGACATTACCGTTGACGTTGACTACACACAGTCACGGCAAGCAATCATGCTGCTGGTGTGGTTATCAATAATTTTCAGATTCAGAAAGGAATACTTAATATGGAACTTCCAGATCGCGACGGAGATGGTTATCTCGCCGACATGAGCGTGTGGACCGAGGAGATTGGCCGGGCAATGGCGGATGCAGACGGCTATACGCTCGATGATGCCAAATGGGCTCAGATCATGAAAGCCCGTGAATATTTCGAAGAATTCGGCAGCGTGCCCCCGATACGGAAATTCGCCAAATACTTGGGTGAGGAACAGAACACCGTATTCAAACTCTGGATGACCGGCCCGATGAAGCCGATCACCAAGTATGGCGGTCTGCCGAAGCCTACGGGCTGCGTTTGACCATACCCTGCACCGGCGCTCGCCGGTGCATCCAATACCCTATTCGGCGCTGGCCATTTTTGAGCGTGCCAGCGGCGGATTCTTAGCAAAATAGCGCTTGATCCCGCCAAGTATTGCCGCCGCCATTTTGTCCTGGTAGTTGTCGTCCGTGAGTTTTTTCTCTTCCTCGGGGTTGGAGATGAAGGCAGTTTCCACCAGAATCGAAGGGATGTCCGGCGATTTCAGCACGGCAAAGCCGGCTTGCTCCACCGAGCCCTTGTGCAGCTGATTGATGCCGCCGAGTTCGCCGAGCACGGCCTTGCCGAGCTTGAGGCTGTCGTTGATGGTGGCGGTCTGCGACAAGTCGAGCAAAGTCTGTTTGAGATAGATATCCTTGACGTCGATATTGACGCCGCCGATCAGGTCCGCCTCGTTCTCTTTCTTTGCCAGCCAGCGCGCCGCGGCAGAGGTGGCGCCACGCTCCGACAGCGCGAACACCGAGGAACCGCGCGCATCGGGCTTGACGAAGGCGTCGGCGTGGATCGAAACGAACAGGTCGGCCTTGACGTTGCGTGCCTTGATCACGCGGCCGTTCAGGGGGATGAAAAAGTCGCCGTCGCGAATCAGCACACCGCGCATGTTCGGCTCCGCGTCAACCTGGGCTTTCAGACGACGGGCGATTGCCATGGTCACGTCCTTTTCCCTGGAGCCATTTTTGCCATGCGCACCAGGGTCCTCGCCACCGTGCCCGGCATCGATCGCAATGGTGATGAGGCGCGACACCTCCGGCTTCCAGGCACGCATTTCAGTCTGAGCCGGTTTCTCTGCCGGCTTTGCAAGCTCAGCGGGCTTTTCGCTGGCCGGACTTTCCAGTGTGGTGGCGCTAGCCAGTTCAGGCGACTTCTCGGACTGCTCTTTGACGCCCCCCGGCACAGCGACTTCCGTTTTTTCCAGCAGAGCCATCAGCGGGTCCGCCGGCTGTAATGGATAAATATCCAGCACCAGACGGTGGCCGTATTCGCCGTAGGGCGGCAGGGTGAACATCTGCGGCTTGACCTCGCCTTTCAGGTCCAGCACTACTCGCACCACGCCCGGCTTGTTGCGGGCGACGCGCACCAGCTTGATGTAAGGATCATTTGCCGCGACTTTGGCTGCAAGCCCTTCCAGCGCGGAATTGACATCCACGCCTTCAAGGTCGATCACCAGACGATCGGGATTCTTGACAGCGAGAAACTGATATTTGACCGGGCTTGCGGATTCCAGCGTGACCCGCGTGTAATCGGCCGCTGGCCAGACTCGCGCTGAAGTGATGACGATTTCCGCATGGACACTTGCCGCCGCGACCAGCAGAAATACGAGAGCTATTCTAATTCCTGCAAGCATTGCCGACCCTTCTCGCTGCCCGCTTCAACCGTGATGTCCCGTCCAGATTCCCGGATATCCAGGGAAATCCTGAGGTCCGGTGGGGGCAGCAGGCCGCCTGCCTTTTCCGGCCACTCGACGAGACACACCGAGTTTTCGTTGAAATATTCCCGAAAACCCGCCTCGTGCCACTCGTCCGGATCATTGAAGCGATAAAAATCAAAGTGATATAAGTATAAGCTAGAAATCACATAAAACTCAACCAGAGTATAGGTCGGACTTTTCACTTTTCCAAGATAACCCAGCGCGCGCAGCATGGCGCGCACCAACGCGGTCTTGCCGGCACCAAGGTCGCCGCTCAGGGTAATCATCAGGCCCGGTTTCAGCACCTTGGACAGTTTCGCGCCGAACGCATCGGTCGCGCTTTCATCGGCCAGATGGCGGGTTATTGTCGACGGCTGGCGGTTTTCATCTAAACTATGCACGTGGACGCTCTCACTGATTACTCCCAACTGGATTTACGGCAGATTGCCGCGAATATCAAGGCTTGGGGGATGGAACTCGGCTTTCAGGCAATCGGCATCGCCGGCACCGACCTCGGCCAGGCCGAAGTGCGCCTGCTGGAATGGCTGGCGCAGGGCTGCTATGGCGAGATGGATTATATGGCAAACCACGGTGTCAAGCGCAGCCGTCCGCAGGAACTGGTGCCGGGCACGCTGCGCGTAATCACGGCGCGCATGGCCTACTTTCCGCCGCAGGCACGCGACAGCATCGCGGTCATGGAAGACGGCAGCAAAGCCTTCATCTCGCGCTACGCACTGGGCCGCGACTATCACAAGCTGATCCGAGCCCGACTGCAGAAGCTGGCGGAAAAAATCCAGCGCGAAATCGGCCCGTTCCAATACCGCGCCTTCACCGACAGCGCACCGGTGATGGAAGTGGAACTGGCCAGCAAAAGCGGACTGGGCTGGCGCGGAAAACATTCGCTGCTGCTGTCGCGCACGGCCGGATCGTGGTTTTTTCTCGGTGAAATCTATACCGACCTGCCGCTGCCCATCGACGAACCCGAGCAAAACCACTGCGGCACCTGCACCAGCTGCATGACCTCCTGCCCCACCGATGCGATCGTCGCACCCTACCAGGTGGATGCACGGCGCTGCATCTCCTACCTCACCATCGAGCTCAAAGGCAGCATCCCGAAAGAACTGCGCCCCCTGATCGGCAATCGCGTCTACGGCTGCGACGACTGCCAGCTGGCCTGCCCGTGGAACAAATTCGGCCAGCTCACGCGCGAGCCAGACTTCGCCGTGCGCCATGGCCTGGACAATGCCAGCCTGATTGAATTGTTCCTGTGGAATGAAAAGGAATTCGACAGCAGGCTCGCCGGTAGCCCTATCCGCAGGATCGGCCACGAACGCTGGCTACGCAATCTGGCAGTGGGATTGGGAAACGCGCGGCCAGCCGTTGAGATCACCGCTGCCCTAAGGCAGCGTTTGAACCATCCATCCGAACTGGTGCGCGAGCACGTTGCCTGGGCGCTTAATCGTCAAGCGTTGTAAGGTAAGCCAGGATATCGCGGATTTCTTCGGGCTTGAGCTGGTTCAGGACGTCCTTGCTGGGATCCTTCATCTCCTCGTCATGAATGCGTTCGCCCTTGATGAACTTGTCGATCTGGCGCTTGAGGTATACCGTATACTGACCGGTCAGCATCGGCACGGTTTTGTTGCCCATCCCGTCCTTCTTGTGGCAGGAAGCGCATTCGGTCTTGTAGACCTTCAACCCGGCCTCAATATCTCCCTCGGAACGGGGGATGTTCAGCACCTTCTCCACCGCCAGCAACCGGGTCAGCGCGTCATCTGATTCCTTGAATACCGGATAGTCAGTATCCAGCTTGATCGAAGCCAGATAGGCCGCGATATGGACGAGATCCTCGTCCGGCAGCTCACGCTCCTCGGTGTAGGGGAACATCGGCAGGTTAGTCCGCTTGCGCTCTTTAAACTTCTTCAGCTGGTCCATCAGGTATTCGACGTGCTGCCCTGCCAGGCGCGGGTATTCGCCCTTCTTGCCGCCCTGGCCGGTATCGCCGTGACAGGCAGCACACACGCCGTTGATCTGACGCCCGGTTTCCGGGTCCGCCTTGAGCGCCGCGATGGCGGCGGAAATATGGGTGGTAACTGGCTTGTTGGCGGACGCGGGCTCAGAAGCCTCAGCCGTCGGCGCCTTGACCGATGACTTGACCGACTTTTTGGCGGATGACTTGGCCGCCGGCTTATCCGCCGCGGCAGCGCCGACTGGCGCCAGCGCCAAAACAGCCATTAACAGGTACAAACAATTTTTCGACTTAACAAACACTTACAAAATCCTCCGCGAAGTTTTTTTGATCCAGATCAAGAGAATAATTGTACGATAAAAGCCCGGCCCGACCAACCACCACGGTTGTCATGAATTCAAGGTTGCTCTAAGCTGGCACTTACCCCTCACGAGCAAATGCCTTGCTGAAATCCTTATTTAGCCTCCCCGCCACCGTCTGGCTGCTCGGCCAACTGCTGCCCGCCTCGCTGCTGTTCGGCTGGCTGTGGCTGAGTTTCAGGCTGGAAACGGCATTCGGCTTTGCCGCCGGCTGCGCGATGTTGGCAGCGGCGTTGCTGAAATTCTGGGTGTCGCCGAAGCGGAAAATGTAGCCTAGCAGCCTGTCAGACTTATAAGGAAATCGGCTGCAAGCCCGACAGGCTGCTAGTCCCTAAACCATCTCGCCCCCATCTTTACCACAAGTTGTTTGCATTTGGTTCCGGGAAACACTTCATGTTTCGTAAACTTGCGAATCAATACTGACGCACATATTATTACAGAGCCTAACCTAAGAAAGCCCAGCGCATTCAACAGAAACTAGCGACCGGCAAACAGCAGGGTGTCATCTTTGGGAGTTCCCCGCTCCCACCCTCGCCATGAACGGCGGCCGGCAATCGGCACTGTCGCTTCGTTCCGCGCACATCATACAAAGGAGGCTCAACCATGCAACAACAATTCGATATTTTCATTTGGCTCTTTTCTCATATCGTATTGATGACCTCAACCACTGACCGCCATCGCAAGCCACTGAGTGGGTTTCAGGTCGCCGTCGCGCGACCGCTCGATGGCACGGAACCAGCCGAGGTAACTGTCGAGGTAGCGCGTGGCCACGCCTTTAAAACGGCGCATCCAGTCCTTGAGGCGGCTGTGGTAGGCGTTCACGTTCTGCACATGCCAGGGTCCATCGACGCGGATACCGGCGGACAGGTTCACCGGGTGATGAGTCACCCCGATGTCCTTAGCTGCTGCAGTCAGCGCCTTGCTGCCGTCGGTTGCAGAGGATAGCGTCCTGAGCCAGCAGCGGTTTCAACACAGCAGAGACATGCTCCTTGTCGACCGCTTCGAGGATGAAGTCGGCAGTACCGCCGGCGCGATCACGAGCCACAAGCACAGGCACCTGCTCACCGGACAAGCCGCGCTTGCTGGCCTTGCCGCCCCGCTTTCGTGGTACCCGATTAAGCCCGCGCCGCTGCCCCTTATTGGAGCGCAGAAAAAAGGTCTCATCCGCTTCCGCGATACCGAAAAGTGCCTTAGCCTGCACGGTCTTTGGCAGTGCCAAGAACCGGTGCCGCCAGCGGAACGCGGTGCTGACAGCAATATTGAGCCGGTCGGCTACCTCGTGCAGCGTGAGCCCGGCGTGCAGGGCAGTGGCCTGTTCGAGCCACCTGCCGCGCATGTGCAATCCGGCCAGTGGAATGCCAGTCAAGGCGCAGAAGGTCTTGCCACAGCCCCGGCACTTGTAGCGTTGCAGCCCGCGGGCGGAACCATTCTTGACCACCCGTTCGGCGGCGCAGTGCGGGCAAGTCGGCATCTGGGCGAATCGTCCCTCAACAACATTTGTCGAAACCGGACGCGATTCCAGTGCCGCCAATTCCGCACTCAATGCCTTGCGTTGCCCCGGCGTCAATTTACCCAACGCCGCCTTCATTCGCTTCATCTCCCGATTCCTCATTTCGATCTCCTGGCATCGGCGCCATTGCTCCATGAAGCCAGTATCCGCCACCAAGTGGCTCACCAAATGAGCCCGTCACTACGGCTTGCGAAAAGAGCCTTTCATTTCCTCGTTCGATTCCATCATCGCGCAACTCGCGCATTTTCTGCCAAAGCTTCTTGCCGCCCTGGTCCTCCTGTTCTTCGGCTGGTTGATCGCAAAAGTCGTGCGCACCGGCATAAAACGACTACTGGCGCTTGCCCACTTCGACAGCCTCGCCCAGAAAACCGGCGTCGAGGAATTCCTCAGGCATGGCGACATGCACATCACCCTAGCCGGCGTTATCAGCGAAGTTAGCTACTAGCTGGTTCTGTTGATCGTTCTGGTTACCGTGTCGAGCAGCCTTGGGCTGACCGCGGTAGCGAATCTGTTCAACCGCATCGCGCTGTATCTGCCCAACATCATCGTCGCCGTGTTGATCATCATCTTCGGCACACTGCTGGCGCGCTTCATCAACCGCAGGGTGTTCGCCTGGCTGCGCAACCTCGGCGTCGACGGGGCGCTAACCATCAGCACCATCTCGGAATACGGCGTACAGCTGTTTGCGGTATTTGTTGCGCTGGAGCAACTCGCCATCGGCACTCAACTGTTGACGACCGCCTTCGCAATTCTGTTCGGCGCCATCTATCTAGCACTGGCGCTGGCTTTCGGCCTCAGCGGCCGGGATTGGGCGGCGCGTGTCATCGACCGCTGGTCTGGCAGCAAGAGAAACACCAAGTCTTGACTGAGCAACACTCGCCCGGCGGACAAGCGCGGCCATCCGCCGATCCTGCTACGACTTGGGCAGCCCGATCACCTCAATGCCTGATTCGGTTCTTCCCTCGTTGTTGCTCGACCGCGCGCATCAGGTCATCCGCACGCTTGAGCAAGCGATTCGTATCGTCGGGCATGTCACGGAAAGTGGCCACTCCCAGACTGAAGGTGACAGGCCAATTCACCTGACTCACTTCACATCTACTCGGAATACGCGCCCCCAGTACGATGATCATCGCGAGAGTAATACCGGACATCTCCCAGTGGAACCACAACGAGCCCGCCTTCCGTGACGTGATGGCCAGCCGCATGGTCGCGTTCGTGGTCGTAGCCGATCTGCGTGCCGGACGCGATCACGTTATGTCTATCGATGATCGTACGGCGCAGCTTGGCGCCGGCACCGATGCGCACATAGTCCATGATCACGCAATCCTCGATCTGGGCCCCCGATTCGACCACCACTTCTCGCCGAAGAATCGAATTACGTATCTTCGCATCGCTCACGATGGCCGCCGCGCCCAAGCACACATTGTCGAGCTCGCCTCGAAACACCTGCGCAGTCGGGCCATGATAATGACTGGAAAAAATCGGCCATCGCGGATTGAAAGCGTCGAAGCGCGGTTCCATGCCGAGCCCATCCAGATGCGCCTCGAAATAGGCATCCAGCGTTCCCACATCGCGCCAATAGCCTTTTTCTTCATAGGATTTGGTGCCAGGCACCGCGTTGGTTGCAAAGTCGTAGGCAAGCACCCGATGGGACTTGGAAAGACACGGCAGGACATGGATGCCGAAATCAGTCTCGCCGCGTTTGTGCGCATCCTCCAACGCCGCCCTCAGAAGATCCGCGTTGAACAGATAATTCCCCATGGACGCGTAGGCGCGTTGCGGATCATGCGGCAGGGTTTTCGCCTGCAAGGGCTTCTCCTGAAACCCACTAATCCGCCCCGCCTTGTCGGTCTCGATGATGCCGAAGTGGCAAGCCTGATCCAGCGGGACCGGCAACGCCGCCACCGTCACGTCCGCCTCGTTCTCGCAATGGAAGCGCACCATTTGCCGCACATCCATGCGGTAGATGTGATCCGCGCCGAACACCAGCACCAGATCTGGACGGTGCATCTCCATCAGGTTCAGGCTCTGATACACCGCATCGGCGGTACCACCGAACAGGGTATGTTCCTTGGTCATCTGCGGTGGAACTACGGTGACAAATTGTTCCGGGAACAGCGTCGAGACCGTCCATGCCTTGCGGATATACTCGATCAGCGACTGCGGCTTGTACTGCACCAGAACATAGATCGACCGAATATCCGAATTCACCAGATTGCTCAACACGAAATCGACGATGCGATAGCGGCTTCCGAAAGGCACCGCCGGCTTGCAGCGATCCTTCGTCAACGGCCGTAAACGCGAGCCCTCGCCACCCGCCATCACAAACGCCATCACTTTTTCGCGTCCCCGCCTTTCAAGCATCGCTATTCCCCAAACCGTTTACCCGTCGTTTGAAATGGCTTATCCTTTAAACATAGCCGACAAAACAACGCCCACTAAAAAAACATGAGGGTCTGTCCAGGAAATCCCTACCCGCCCGGCGCCACCTACGACGGCGCAGGAACCAACTTATCTCTGTTCTCGGAAGTTGCTGAGCGCATCGAGCTGTGCCTGTTCGATGAACAGGGCCGCGAAACCCGGGTCGATCTGCCGGAGGTCAGCGGTCACTGCTGGCACGGCTACTTTCCTGACATCGAGCCGGGGCAGCGCTATGGCTTCCGCGTGCACGGGCCGTGGGCACCCGAACATGGCCATCGCTGCAATCCAGCCAAACTCTTGCTCGATCCTTACGCTAAGGCCATCGACGGCGACATTCGTTGGGATGAAGCGGCATTCCCCTACCAGTTCAGCTCAGGCCCTGACGAGCGCAACGATGAGGACAGCGCGCCTTTCATACCCAAGTGCATCGTGCAACAGCCCTTCTTCGACTGGGCCGGGGACCGCCTGCTACAACGGCCCTGGCACGAAACCGTCATCTACGAACTGCACGTCAAAGGTTTCACGGCACAGCACCCGGACGTACCGCTCGAGCTGCGCGGCACCTACGCCGGTCTCGCGCATCCCGCGTCGATCGACTATCTGAAGCAGCTTGGCATCACCGCGGTCGAGTTAATGCCGGTGCACTACTTCGTGCATGACAAACATCTGGTCGAGCGGGGACTGCGCAACTATTGGGGATACAACTCCATCTGCTATTTCGCGCCCCACGCCGACTACGCTGCCGACAAGCGCCCCGGTGCCGCCGTGGCCGAATTCAAGCAGATGGTGAAGGTCATACACCAGGCCGGCATCGAAGTCATCCTCGACGTGGTCTACAACCACACGGCGGAAGGCAACCATCTCGGCCCCGTGCTCTGCTTCAAAGGCGTCGACAACGCCTATTACTACCGGTTGATGGAGGATGACCCTCGCCACTACATGGACTACACCGGCACCGGCAACAGCCTCAACATGCGCCATCCCCACGTATTGCAGCTCATCATGGATTCGTTGCGCTACTGGGTGCTGGAGATGCACGTGGATGGCTTCCGCTTCGACCTCGCCGCCGCCCTCGCGCGTGAGCTGCACGAGGTGGAACGCCTGTCCGCCTTCTTTGACATCATTCAGCAGGATCCGGTGATCAGCCAGGTCAAGCTCATTGCCGAACCCTGGGACGTGGGCGAAGGCGGCTACCAGGTCGGCAACTTCCCGCCCGGTTGGTCGGAGTGGAACGGCAAGTACCGCGACTGCCTGCGCGACTTCTGGCGCGGTCAGGATGAAACCCTGGCTGAATTCGCCTACCGCTTCACCGGCAGTTCCGACCTGTATGCCGACGACTCGCGCAACCCGTTCACCAGCATCAACTTCGTCACCGCCCATGACGGTTTCACCCTGCGCGACCTGGTGTCGTACAACGACAAGCACAATCTGGCCAATGGCGAAGACAACCGGGATGGCACCGACGATAACCGTTCCTGGAACTGGGGCGTCGAAGGACCCACCGATGATCCCGAAGTGCTCGCCCTGCGCGCCCGGCAGCAGCGCAATTTCCTGGTCACGCTGATGTTATCCCAAGGCATTCCCATGCTGCTCGCGGGGGACGAACTTGGCCGCAGCCAGAACGGCAACAACAATGCCTACTGCCAGGACAACGAAATCTCCTGGCTCGACTGGGCGCACATCGACCAGGATCTCCTCGCGTTCTGCCAGCGGCTGATCGCCTTCCGCCATGCCCACCCAGTCTTCCGCCGCCGCGGCTGGTTTCAGGGCCGCGCTATCCACGGTGGTGACAGCAAGGATATCGCCTGGTTCACTCACACCGGCGAACTGATGAACGAGGAGCACTGGGGCGAAGGCTTCGCCAAAAGCCTCGGCATCTTCATCAACGGCGACACCATTCCCAACCCCAACACGCGCGGCGAACCGGTTACAGATGCCAGCTTCTTCCTCATCTTCAACGCCCACTATGAGGCGCTAGAGTTCAGGCTGCCAGCCAAACGCTGGGGCCAGTGCTGGGTCACGCTGCTCGACACCATGCAAGGCTGGATCGACGACTCTCCTCCGCTTAATGCCGGCGCCAAGCTAAAGGTGGCGACGCGGTCAGTCGTGCTGCTCCAGCGCCAAGCCTAAGCGGCTACTACTGGCCCAGCGTGGACGCCGGCGCCTGGTAGTCCATCGCCACCGTGCCTAGCCGCGCATTCAGGCCCATGATGGGCACAACCACCAGCCACTTGCCCGGGCCCGTCTCCTCGGCGCTGATCTGCTCCGCACCCAGGTAACGCTCCGCATACAGACGGCTGAAGGCTGCGCCCTTATGCTTGCGGTCGCTGGCGACCATCACCGAACCGTCCGCCTTTGCCACCACCACCCGCTCAAAGCCTTTCTGCTTCACCAGATCGGTCACGGACTGGTCCACCTGATCCAGGTTGTCAGCCATCATCTCCCGCCGAATCGCCCACGCCAGCGGCACCCCGAACATCGTCAACGACTGCCTCACCGTCTCGGTCTGGCGTGCCTCGGCCTGCTTCACCAGTTCCGCCCGCTGAGCTGCTGCGGCTTCTTCAACGTGCCGCACGGCCATGCCCTTCGAAACATATAGCCACCCGATGATCGCGACACTGATCGCGACGACAACGATCAACAGACGATAGCGATGCCAGAACCCCATCGCGCCCGCTTCCTGATTCCCCATACTGGTTTCAGCCATGTTCACCCCTCCTCAAGAAGTTCGCTGCGATCAGACATCTGCCTTGTGCGCCCGCAGCAGCGCATAAGGAAAAGCCTCGAAGACCTGCGCCAGCGAGAGCCCACGTCCCTCGCCAAGCATCTGTGTCTTGACTGTCTGCTCAATCAACACATTGCTCCACTGCTCATGCATGCGCTCCGGCGGCAGTTCGAGCCAAGTGTCACCCCATACGGCCTGGCCGACGGGAAGACGCCCCGCTTCACCCATGAGCCCACCCAGCAGACGCGGCACGATGACCATCAGCGTTTCGCCACTGAAGTGCCGGGCGTAGGCGCAGATCTGCTCCGCGTGCTCTCCGTGCACTTTTAACGGCAGATAGTCACCTTCACGGAAGAGTTGCTCGCACTCGCGCCGAAATGCCAGCATCTTCCAAGTCAGATAGAGCTTGATCTGTCCGTTCTGCAGCGTATCGAGGAGGCTTTGCGCACACATCGCCGCCCCCTGATCAGCATGCATGGTCTTGATCGCTTTCAAGGCGCCATGCCGCGCCTCGTAATCCACCGGCCGCCGGTTATCCGGGTCAACCAGACTGAAGTCCCACACCTCGTTGCCCTGATAGATGTCCGGCACCCCCGGTGAGGTGAGCTTGAGCAGCAACTGCGACAGGCTGTTGAACGCGCCTACGCGCGCGACCCGCTGCTGAAACGGCAGGAAATCGCGCAGGAACAGATTGCCGGGCTCGGGCGCCAGCAGCGCGCGCACGAAGTCGCGCGTCGCCTCCTCGTAGTCGGTGTTCGGATTGATCCACGAGCTATGCACCTTGGCTTCGCGCCCGGCCTTGAGCATGTAGACCTCGACCCGTTGCGCCAGCCCGGCAAGGCCTTCCGCGTCCGGCGTCTCGAACGACCATACCCCAAGCAGGGTCTGGTACAGCAGATACTCGTCGTTGCAGCTGGGCGCGCGCTCCGTGCCCAGCTTGCGGCGCTTGCTGCGGTTGAGCTTGCTCCAGCGGGAAAGCGCGTGGTGCCACTCGTCCGGCATCTCCGAAAGCACGCTGAGCCGCGCCCGCACGTCTTCCGAGCGCTTGTTGTCGTGGGTGGAACTGGCCAGCATGGCGTGCGGCCAGCGGCGGGCGCGCTCTTGATTCTCGCGGTGAAATGCCGCGAGCGACACGCCGAAGCGGTGCGGATCGCCGCCCACTTCGTTCAGGGACACCAGCCGGTTGTACTGGTAGAAGGTGGTGTCCTCTACCGCCTTGGCCATCACCGGGCTGCTGTACTGCTGAAACTTCATGGCGAAGGCGCACGCCGCCTGCCGGTAGTCCTCGCTCCGGCCCTGCCCCTGCCGCGCCAGCAGCACGTCGCGCACGAAATCGAAAATGCCGGTGTCCGCCGCCTGGCTGCGCTTCTTCGCCACCCCCACCGCCCAGTCCACGTAGCGCGCGTCGTCCGGCGAGGCCTCGCAGGCCGCCACATAAGTGCGATAGACCGGAAAGCTCGCGACGATTTCGGCCAGTGCGCTGCGCAGGCTGTTGAAGGTGAAGTCGCAGGTGCGGCGATCCCCCTTGGCGAGGCGCGTGAGTTGGGTGGCCAGCACCTGCAGTTCGCCCGCCAGCGAGGTCTCCATGATCAGGTGCTTGTTGGCACGCACCATCTCATCGAGATTCAGGCGCGCCCGGATGAAGCCCTGATAGATGCGGGTGAAGCGATCTTCGGCGCTACCGTCGACGAACAGGCCGCTGCACGCCGCGCAGAAGTCGTAGCCGGTGGTGCCGTGGATCGGCCACGACTCCGGCAGGTATTCGTGGGCGGCGAGAATCTTCTCCACCACCAGGTACAGCGGTCTGTCGTTTTCCTCCGCCGTCTTGGGCGAAAGCGCCGCCGCCATCGACTGCAGGCGCCCGAAATATTCCTTCGGCGCATACAAGCCGTCCGGATGATCGATGCGCAGACCGTTCACATAGCCGCGCGCCAGCAGTTCGCGCACCAGGCGGTGTGTGGCCTCGAACACCTCCGGGTTGTCCATGCGCAGCGCCGCCAGATCGTTGATGTCGAAGAAGCGGCGGTAGTTGACCTCGTCTGCCGCCATGCGCCAGAAGGCCAGGCGGTAGGCCTGCGCCTGCAGCAGCTCGTGCATGAAATCGAAATTCGCCGCACCCGGCGCGACGCCGTTGAACTCCGCCACGTTCTCCTGAACGAACTGGGCGATGTCGGCGCTGCCCACATACAGCGAGGCCAGGTGATGCTTGTGCACTTCCTTGTCGCGGGCGCGTTCGGCCACCGCCTCGGGGGCCACACTGTCGCGCGAGGGCAGATGGGCGAAGGCCGTGGCCAGCGACTGGAACTCCAACAGCACCGCATCCTCCGCCCCCAGGCGCGCCTGCAGGCGTTCCAGGCCGTGCGCCAGGATGCGCGGATACTCCCGCGGGTCGACCGGGAAGCGGTGCTCGTAATAAAACACGCTGAAGGAACCCTGCTCCGCGTCGAATGCGAGCTTGAGTTCGCCGTTCTCCAGAACCGCCCCGTAGTGGTCGCCCAGCACCGGCAGCAGCACCCGGCCCGGCAGGTCCTCGGCGATGGGATACCAGTCGATGTCGAAGTAGCCGGCGAACCTGGATGCCGGGCCGTTCTCCAGCACATCCAGCCACCAGCCGTTGTCGGCACCCATGATACTCATGTGATTGGGCACCATGTCCATGATCTGCCCCATGCCGCAACGCTTGAGCGCTGCGACGAACTGCTCGAAGTCCTCGGCGCTGGCGATCTCCGGATTGAGACTGCTGTGGTCGGTGATGTCGTAGCCATGGCGGCTGCCTGGTCGCGCCTTCAGAACCGGCGACAGGTAGCAGTGGCTGATCCCCAGCTCGTCCAGGTAGGGCAGCAGCTCCGTCGCCTGGCGCAGATTGAAATCGCGATTCAATTGCAGCCGGTAGGTCGCGCGCGGAATCCACAGGTGCACGCCGCCCTCCGCCCCGCCGCCAGCGGGACCGGGCATATGGGTCACTGGCCGCTCCTGGCGCAGCGCCTGCAGGATGCCCTGCAGGTAGACGCTGCCGTGCCACTCCTCCAGATTGAGCGGCATCTTCAGCCGCCAGCACGGGTAGGCCGGCTCCATGATGCCCGGCAGGTTGGGCTGCTCGCGCACGCCGAAGCCGTCTTCCATCTGCACCAGCAGCAGCTTGGACGGCGCCCGCGCCAGATAAGTGTACACCGCGGCCGCCAGCTCGGCTGTCATCTCGGGGAAGGCCACCGGCTGCAGCCCGCTGCCGGGCGGCAGCACGCCCTCGCCTTCCAGCGCCACCAGCAATTGCGCGCCGTCCTCCGAACGCGCGATGACCTGATGGTTGCGCACCTCGTCGTCCGGGAACAGATGCAGTTGTGCGCGCAGGTCGATGTCCAGCCCCTGCCAGAAGCCCGCCAAGGTCGGCAGATCGTGGGTGGTCACCGCGGCCACGGCATTCACCGGGTACGCCTGCGGCGGCTTCAGCCGGCCGTCGTCCTGCCGCTCGAAATACAGCAGCCGCGTGGACAGCACCCCCATCGGCTGCAGGGCGTGGCGCACTTCGTCCGGCACCGTGCCGATATCCTCGCCCACCACCAGGCAGCGGTTGCGCTGGCTCTCCAGCGCGAGGATTCCAAGCAGATCCTCGAACGGATAGGCGACATAGGCGCCCTCCGCCACGGGCAGTCCGCGCGCCACCCAGAACAGGCGCTGCAGCCCCATCACGTGGTCCATGCGCAGTGCGCCGGAGTCGCGCATGTTGGCGCGCAGTATTTCAATGAAAGGCTCGTAGGCCGCGGCGGTCAGCTGATGTGGAATCCACGGCGGCAGGCCCCAGTCCTGCCCCAGGCGGTTGATCTCGTCCGGCGGCGCGCCGGTGCTCGCCCCCAGCGCGTACAGTTCGCGCCGCGTCCAGGTGGCCGCGCCGCCTTCCGCCACGCCGATCGCCAGATCGAGCATGATCCCGATGCCGAGACCCAGTTCCCACGAACGCGTGCCGGCTGCGGCGAGCTGCCCGGCCGCCTGCCACTGCAGGTATTCGAAAAACTCCACCCGATCGAGATGGACGTCGCAGAACGCCGCCACCTCCGGCGCATGCTGGTCGAGGTAGGCCTCCGGCCACGCCGGCCAGCCCCATACCCCGCTGTCCTGTGCGCGGAAGTGTTCCTGCAGCGCCTCGAACAGCGCCTGCTTGCGCAGGCTTTCGCCGTGTTCGGACTGAAACGCGCGGAACGCCCGCGCCCGGTCGGTGTGGCGCGCCAGATGATGGGCGCGGAAATGCCCGTACAAACGGTCGAGGACCTTCGACTTCACCTCCGCTACGCCGCGGTAGTCCACCTGCCCGGCGGCACGCAGCGCCCGCAGCTGCGCCTGGAACTGGGGCGCATGCACCATCGCCTGGGCCTCCGCGCACTCGGCGAAATCGGCGATGGCATCCACATCCAGATACAGCGTGTTGAAATAGGCGCGATTGGACGGACTGTAGGGGCTCGCATGGTCCGGCGCGTCCGGGAACAGGGCATGCAGCGGATTCAACAGGACCGTGCCCGCGCCCACTTCCCCACAGAACTCGATCATGCGGCGCAGATCGCCGAAATCGCCGATGCCCCAGTTGCGCTCGGAGCGGATGCCGTAGAGTTGGGCCGCGAAGCCCCACACCCGCCCGTCGCCCTGAATCACTGGCGGCTCGTAGCAGGCGGCGGGTGCGACGATGAGCGACATCTCGCCGGTCAGACCCTTCCCATCACCGCGTTCGATGGCGAAGCGGTGATAGCCCGGCTCCAGCGGCAGAACGAGCGCCAGCACGCGCCGCACGAAGGTCCGCTCGTCGAAATCGCGGCGCCCGACCTCTTCCAGTGCGAACGGGGAAAACTCGCCCCGTTCCTCGGCGCCGGACTCTCGGCGCAGGCACCAGCAGTAGGTCAGCTGCTCCTCGGCCGCGGGCAGCGAAATCGCGACCCGATGCGGCCGCGCCGCCTCACGCACCACCTGCACCGGCGACAGCGGCCGCTCCCATTCGCGCCGCTCGAAGCCGTGCAGCGAGCGGGCGATCTCATCTTCGGTGTTCGCCGCGACCCCCATCGCGGCCAGCAGCGCACGCTTCGCCGCATCGGAGGTGTGATGGGCATTGCCCCAGATGTCGCGGTACTCGGGCAGCACGCCGCAGCGCTCGCACAGCTGATCAAGCAGATCGCTCATGCCTTTCCTTCCCTGTCATCGAGCGTCCACACCACCGACCACGGCCCGAGCGCGAGCGTGCCCTCGCCGGCACCCGCCTCCACCGGCGTGGCAAACACGCGGTCTCCCGCCGGCGCTGTCGTGTTCAGCGGGTCGTTGGAGCAATTCGCCAGCAGCCGCAGCGTCGAGCCGTCGCCCAAGCGCCACTGAACCCGCAATCCGCCCGGCGCCAACACTTCGAACTGTGCTGCGCGCCCGCTCATGCCGCGCAGGCGCGGCATGATGACGTCCCGGCGCAGTTTCAGTAGTTCGCGGTAATAGGCCAGCCAGTCCGCCCGCACCCCGTCGTTGAGCGAGCCCCAATCGAGCCTTGAACCGAGGAAGGTCTCGACCCGATTCGGGTCCGGTATCGCTGCCTGCGCCGCCGAGTCGGCGAAGCGCGCGAACTTGCCGAACTCGCGCCGCCGCCCCTGCGTGACCGCCTCGCGCAGATCATCACCGAAGTCGCAGAAAAACTGGAACGGCGACGTCGCGGCAAACTCCTCGCCCATGAACAGCATGGGAATACTCGGCGCCAGCAGATAGACTGCCACCGCCGCGCGCACTGCCGGCTCCGGCGCAATGTGGGTAATGCGCTCGCCGTACGCGCGGTTGCCCACCTGATCGTGGCACTGCAGGAAGGACACGAAGGCCTGCGGCGGCAGATGCGCGCTCATCTCGCCGCGCGCCACGTGCTCGCGATAGGCCGACGCCTCGCCTTGATAGGCGAAGCCTTCCGCCAGGCAACGTCCGAGATGGCGGATGGGCTCATCCGCATAGTCCGCGTAATAGCCGTCCGTCTCGCCGGTGCAGAGGACGTGCAGCGCGTGGTGAATGTCGTCGTTCCACTGCGCGGCGTAAAGGCCCGGGCCAAGATGGCACACCTCGTTGGCATCGTTCTCCAGAACCAAATGCACGTGGCGTTCGGAGCCGATGCTCGCATGCACCCGCTCCGCCAGTTCGGTGAGAATGTGCTGCTCGGAGTCGTCAACGATCGCGTGCACCGCATCCAGGCGCAGGCCATCGAAGCGATACTCCTGCAGCCAATACAGCGCGTTGTGAATAAAGAACTCGCGCACCTCGCGGTTGCCCGGTCCGTCGAAATTGATCGCCGCGCCCCAAGGGGTGTGGTGGCGCTCGGTGAAAAAATTTTTCGCATAGACGTAGAGATAGTTTCCCTCCGGCCCAAAGTGGTTGTACACCACGTCCAGCAGTACCATCAGACCCTTCGCGTGCGCGGCCTGCACCAATGCTTTCAGGTCCTCCGGCCGGCCGTAGCGGCTATCCGGCGCGAAAGGCAGCACGCCATCGTAGCCCCAATTGCGCGCGCCCGGGAAATCCGCCACCGGCATCAGCTCGATCGCCGTCACGCCCAGTTCCACGAGGTAGTCCAGACGCTTCATCACGCCTTCGAAGCTGTCCTCCGGCGAGAAGGCACCCACGTGCAGTTCATACACCACCGCTTCTTCCCAAGGCCGTCCTCGCCATGTCGCGTCCTGCCAGTCGAAGGCCGCCGGGTCGATCACCTCGCTCGCGCCGTGCACGTCGTCCGGATTGAAGCGCGAGGCCGGGTCCGGGACGCGCAGGCCGTCGTTGACCTCGAAGCGATAGCGCGTTCCCGCGCCGGCATGAGACACGATGAGTTCGAACCAGCCGTCGCCACACGCGGCCATCGGCAGCGCCGGCTCGTGCTGCTCGTCCGAGATGCACAGTCCCACCTGTTCGCAGCCGGGCGCCCACAGGCGGAAGCACACGCCCTGCGCCGTGATCTGCGCCCCGAAGGGCATGTCGTGTCGTCGTGTCTGCAAACCCGGTCCTATCTTCAGCGCTGTGCCACCAGAATCAAGCGCCGCATGGTGCCGCCGACGGTGGCCGAATGCCGCGCGAGTGCGCCGCTCACATGGGATATCGCCTTCTCCGCCAAGGATAGGGTCACCAGCGCCTCAGCTGCCGCGGCATCGGCAGGGTGTGACGGGTGCCCGGTCATCGCCTTGCGGTAGCTCCGGAAGAACGCATTACGCGCCAACTGTTCCCAATCGTCCACATGGCGCTGCAGCGCCGCACCGACCTCCGCCGAATCGCCGGCCATATGGTCCAGCGCCGTTGCACCGGCCTCGCTCAGGGAGAATAGCATGCCCGCCACATCATGCAGCGGCGTGTGCTTGCGGCGATGCTCTGCCCAGCTGCGTCCCGGCTCTTCGCCGTAGTTGGCGATCAGAAAATCATTGTTCACCAGCCAGACCTGGCCGAGATGATAGTTGCCGTGGTAGCGCGTCTTCATCACATCCAGACGCACCCCGGCCGCCCGCACGATGCGCCGATAGAGCTTCGGGCGCGCCGCGAGCAGACTGCGGCCAACGGACCGCGCCGCCTCCGGCAACTGCGGCAGATCCAGTTCCAGCAACTCGAACATCGCCTCCATCTCGTGCCGCACCTTATTGATCCAATCGACGATATCCTCCGCACTGATCGGCTCGCTGCCGAAGGCCCACGCTTCGTCGGGTAGTGCCAGCGCCCGATGGAATTCCGCCGTGCGCAGGCCTAGCGTCTTCATCAACCCCAGGTAGGCGGTGTGCCGTGCATCCGGCGGCTGCTCCGGACTGGCGCGGCACTCATCCAGGAAGCGTTCCAGATAGTCCAGCGTATAGACCCAGGCGTCGCCCTGGTTTTCCGTGTAGCGTTCCAGGATCGCCAGGGTCGAACGCTGCTCTTGCGCGTTGGCATATTCCACCGTGCCGGCGAGTTGCGGAATATGGGTAAACTTCGCCGTCTCGGTAAGAAAGCGCGACAGTTCCAGCTCCGGATGCATCCCCTCTAGTAGCCAGCGATAGCCCTTCAGCACCAGCTGATCGTCGAGATTCACCCGTAGCCGCCCATGCTCGGATACGTCGCGCATGAGGCTCGCAGACCCGACCGGGCAGGCAAATCCAGGGTAGGCGCTGGTCGCGTTGAACTCCAACCTCCCTTCGCCGAAGGCAAGCGTCTCGCCCCGCTCCATCCCCGACACCACGGCGCAGCAGAAGCGATCGTCCCAGAAAGCGTCGAACAGCACGCCCACCCGCGCACGCCGCCGCACCTTGGCCAGGGTGGCGTGCAGCAGTGCGCTGACGCGGCCTTCGTCCTCGTCCTCCCAGGCCAGCGCCAGAGGAATGGCGTAGCGGTGGACCTCACCGTTGGTGAGGATGACCGCGACGGTGGCCAGTAGCCAGCTGCCGGAATCCGCAGACCATTCGCGCATCGCGCCGAACTCGAATTTTTCCACCGCCACGCCCCGATCCACGAACCAGGGGTGTGCCCGGAAATAGCGCGGAATGATCTGGCGCTCCAACTGCTCCCGCGCGCGGCGCACCATCAGCTGGTTCACGCCCTCACCGTCTTCCGCCCGCGCGAACAGTGTGCGCCAGCCGGTATCCACCAGCACCAGCACCGGCAGATCCGGCACCACCGGATGTTCCTCGTGCCAGGGAGGCGCCTCCACGTCTGCCGCCAGGCGGAATGCGTAGAAGCCATGCCCGCTGAGGGTGAGCAGATACGGCAGCTCGCCGATGGGCGGAAACTTGCTGCGGCCCATCAACTCCACCGGCACCCGCCCCTTGAACGTGCTCAGATCCAGTTCCACCGCCTGCGGTGCGCGCGACAGATTGGCCACGCACAGGATCGACTCGCCCTCATGCTCGCGCAGATAGGCGAGAATCTTGCGGTTGCCGGGCCGCAGAAAACGCAGCGTGCCGCGGCCGAAGGCGCGGTTTGCCTTGCGCATGGTGATCAGCCGCCGCGTCCAGTTGAGCAGCGACGAAGCATTGCGGTGCTGCGACTCCACATTCACCGCGCCGAAGCCATACACCGGGTCGACGATGGGCAGCAGAAACAGGCGCTCTGGATCAGCGGCGGAAAACCCGCCGTTACGCCCTCCGCTCCACTGCATGGGCGTGCGCACGCCATCGCGGTCGCCGAGCAGAATGTTGTCACCCATGCCGATCTCGTCACCGTAATAGAGAATTGGCGAACCCGGCATGGTCATCAGCAGCAGATGCATCAGCTCGATGCGGTGGCGGTCGTTGTCCAGCAACGGCGCCAGCCGGCGGAGGATGCCGAGGTTGAGGCGCGCCTGCGGGTCCAGGGCATAGGTCTGATAGAGATAGTCCCGCTCGCGGTCGGTCACCATCTCCAGGGTCAGCTCGTCGTGGTTGCGCAGGAAGATCGCCCACTGGCAGCTGTCCGGAATATCCGGGGTCTGCTCCATGATCTCCACGATAGGATGACGGTCCTCCTGCGCAATCGCCATGTACATGCGCGGCATCAGCGGAAAGTGATAGGCCATGTGGCACTCGTCCCCGTCGCCGAAATACTCGCGCACATCCTCCGGCCACTGGTTCGCTTCCGCTAGAAATACGCGGTCGCTGTAGTGCTCGTCCAGCTCGGCGCGCATGCGCTTGATGATCTCGTGCGTCTCCGGGAGGTTTTCATTGTTGGTCCCCTCCCGCTCGCACAGATAGGGCACCGCATCCAGGCGCATGCCGTCCACCCCGGCATCAAACCAGAAGCGCATCACGTGCATCAGCGCCTTGAACACATGCGGATTGGCGAAATTGAGGTCCGGCTGGTGCGAGAAAAAACGGTGCCAGTAGTACGCACCCGCCTCCTCGTCCCACGCCCAGTTGGATTTCTCCGTGTCGGTGAAGATGATGCGCGTGCCGTCGTACTTCGCATCGCTATCGCTCCACACGTAGTAGTCCCGTTTCGCCGATCCAGGCGGCGACCGGCGCGCCGCCTGGAACCAGGGGTGCTGATCCGAGGTGTGGTTGATCACCAGTTCGGTGATCACGCGCAGACCCCGGCGATGCGCCTCCTGAATGAACTGGCGGAAGTCTGCCATCTCGCCGAACGCAGGATGGACGTTGTGATAGTCGGCGATGTCGTAACCGTCGTCGCGCATGGGCGAGGGATAGAATGGCAGCAGCCAGAGCGTATTCACTCCCAGCTCCTGCAAATAGTCCAGCTTTGAGATCAGGCCGGGGAAATCACCGACGCCATCATCGTTGCTGTCGAAGAATGCCTTGACGTGCAACTCGTAGATGATGGCGTCCTTGTACCACAGCGGATCTTCTTCTTGTTCCATAGCATGCTTTCTTTCCATACGGGGATGCGGGGCATTTGTCCTTCTTGCAAAATCGGTAGTCGGCTATTCTTAACAATAGATGCTATTGCAGTAGTGTCCGGTTAAATCTGTAATTGACGCACCGAGAACAAGCGCTGGTGCAGGTTATGAAGCAATTTATTTTGGTGGGGCAGAGTCAACACCGTGAACACCATCATCTGCCAGTGGCCGTTGTAGATGGCCCACGCCTGGGCCAGCAGCGATGCCGCGCTCATCGGCAGCGCCTATCCACCTTGACATCGATCGCATCGCGATCTGCCGACCCTGAGCCGCAATGCGGCGTAACTCGCGCCTTCACCTTATAAACCCTGATGCAGATGCTTGCACCCCATGTAGCTCACCGCTATACTGTCTTACATATTTCTTACTTTGTGGTTATGAGAAGAGAACCCACCATGGAAACCACCAAGTTATCCAGCAAGGGGCAGGTTATTCTGCCCAAGGCCATCCGCTCCACACACAACTGGCAGCCCGGCATCGAATTCGCGGTGGAAGATACGCCGGAAGGCGTATTGCTGCGCCCGTTGAAACCCTTCAAGCCGACCAGCCTGGATGCTGTTCTCGGTTGCGCGGAATACCAGGGCCCGACCAAAACGCTGGAAGAAATGGAACAAGGCATCACCGAGGAAACAAAGGCGCGTCATGCTCGCGGTCGATACTAACATCCTGGTGCGCCTGGTTACCCGCGACGACCCCGAACAGGCCGGGTGCGCCATGCGCCTAATGCAAGGCGGGCGCATCTTTGTGGCCAAAACCGTCATCCTCGAACTCGAATGGATATTGCGCCGTGTTTATGAACTCCCCCTCGAACGGGTCCTGTTCGCGCTAAAAGGAATAGCTGGCCTGGACAACGTGATTCTCGAAGACCCGCTTGTGGTGGCGGACGCATTGGCATGGTGCGAACTCGGGCTGGATTTCGCCGATGCGCTGCATCTGGCCTCCAGCCACGATGCCAAAGGCTTCGCCACCTTTGACGAAGGGTTCAGGAAACGGTCTGAAACAATCGAAACGCATTGTCGAGTCGAGCTTGCGTAACCGTTGGCAAAAGCCGTCCACCGAATTTCGACGTTAACGTTCATGGAAAACTTCATGCATCCCAACTCCAGCAACCCCATCGGCGTATTCGACTCGGGCGTAGGAGGACTGACAGTGGTGCGCGCCCTGATGGAGCGCCTGCCGTTCGAAAACATCGTCTATTTCGGCGACACGGCGCGCGTACCCTACGGCGTGAAATCGGTCGAAACCATCGCCCATTACACCACCCAGATCGCAGAATTCCTGCTCGCCAAAGAGGTCAAGCTGCTGGTCGTTGCCTGCAACACCATGGCAGCGGTGGCCTCGCAGGTGGTGAAGGATCTTTCCCTGGTTCCGGTGCTGGACGTGATCGATGCCGGCGCACTTGGCGCCATCGCCACCTCGACGAAAAAACAGGTGGGTGTGATCGGCACCCCCACCACCATCAACAGCAACGCCTATGCCCGCGCCATCCACCAGTACGAGCCGGAGGTGCGGATTTTCTCCCAGGCCTGCCCGCTGTTCGTGCCGCTGGTGGAAGAAGGCTGGCTGGATCATCAGGTCACGAGACTGACCGCGCAGGAATACCTGAAACCGGTGCTGGCGCAGGACATCGACACCCTGGTGCTGGGCTGCACCCATTACCCCCTGCTCAAGCCGCTATTGCAGGATGTAGTGGGGCCAGGTGTGAGGTTGGTGGATTCGGCCGAGGCGATGGCGGAGGAAACCGCTGCACTACTCACCGAAATGAACCTGTCCAATCCGCAGCGCACGCCGCCGCGCTACGAATTTTACGTTACCGACGTACCGCTCCGGTTCCAGACCATCGGCGAGCGCTTCCTTGGACGCACGCTGTCCAATGTGCACGTCGTGAAATGGTAGCTACTTGAACTCGTAGCCCTTGCCGAACAGCTCCAGGCACACATCCACCACTGCGGCGTCGTACAGCCTGCCGCGATTTGTCCTGACTTCCTCCAGCGCCTTCTCGGTGCCGAGCCCCGGCCGATAGGGGCGATACGAGGCCATCGATTCGACCACGTCGGCCACGCACAGGATGCGTGCGCCGAGCATGATCTCGTCGCCCTTCAGCCCGCGCGGGTAGCCGCTGCCGTCGAGGTGCTCGTGGTGCTGGTACACCATCTGCGCCACCGGCCAGGGAAATTCGATATTTTTCAGGATGTCGTAGCCAGCCTGGACATGGACCTTGATCAGGGCATATTCGATCTCTCCCAGCTTGCCGGGGAAGCTCAGGATCTCGGCGGGAATGTGAATTTTGCCGATATCGTGAATGGTGGCCGCAAGGTAGATGCCGTGCACCGCTTCCGCCGGCAGGCGCATTTCCTCGGCAATACGCTGGGCGAGCCCGGCGACACGGCGCTGGTGGCCTGCTGTGTAGGGGTCGCGCATTTCGATGGTGCTGGCGATGGCTTGGACGGTCTCCTCCATGCTATTTTCCAGCTGCTCCAGGCTGCGCTTGCGCTCGGCTTCGAGCCGCTCGCGCTCGGTGATGTCCTGGGCGGCGCCATCCCACGCCACGCTGCCGCCTTCCTGTGCGCTCGGCATAGCGTTGAGCAGGATGTGCCTGACCCCGCCTGCCCGGTCGAGCCAGCGAAAAGCCTGGTTCAGGCGCACCCCGCCCGCCTCGCAGCGGGCCAGTGCCGCCTCGTAGGCTTGCTGGTCCTCGACGTGAAAACCGCCGCTGAACGCCGCCGCGTCGGCCAGCAGTTCGTCCGGCGGCAGCCCCAGTACATCGCTGGAGCCCTTGCTGACATAGGTGAAGCGGGCATTGCCGTCCGGGTAGCGCAGCATCTGGTAGAGCATTTCCGGCACGTTGTCCGCCATGCTGATAAAACGATGCTCCGAGGCAATGCGCGCAAGCGTGGTGTCGAACAGGCCCGCCACGGCGAGATAGACATTGAGCAGCTCCTTGGACAAGGGCGCGTCGGCGCAATGCCCCACCAGCATCACGGTCGCGGTGCGGCGGCCCTCAGTCAACGGCAGGAAGGCGACCGAACAGGCCTGCGGCAGCTCCAGCGTTTCGGTTGCCAGGAAGCCGCTTTCCAGCACCTGGGCAATGGTCATCCCGGCCGCCTCGACCAGGCGGGGACAAAGGCTTGCATCGGCAGGACTGCAGGAATGGACGATCACCTTCCCATCTGGGCGACGGCCGGCGAAAGCGACAATGTCAGCGCCGAAAAAACGGGTCACCACCTTGCCCAGTTCAGCCCAGATATCCCGGTCGCTGGTGAGGCCCGCAACGTATTGCGCTGTCTTGATCACGGCATCGAAATGCGGGTTTTGTCCGGAAAACGGTTCGTTCATCAGGCCTCCCGTAGCGGCTGAAGGTACAGATTTTCGAAAAATGCCTGGTCGAAATCGGGATAGCGCGCCAAGTTGACGAGCCGGGCGCGGCTGCGCAACGCCTTCAGCCGCTCCGCCGCCAGCGACGAGAGCATGACGTCGCAGCAGCCGGCAAGGGCGGTGTTGCCGGCAAGCTCCACCGTTTCCGGCGGCACTGGCGGCAGCAGCCCGATCACCTGGGCGTTGCCGACATCCAGATAGCGCCCGAACGCCCCGCCCACGCATACCCGCCGCAGGTCATTCAGTCCCACTCCGGCATTGCCGCACAGCGCCCGGATGCCGACCCCGATGGCGGCCTTGGCGCGCTGTATCAGGTCCACATCGCCCTTGGTCAGTGTCAATTCCGTTCCGCCCGCGCTGAAGATGTAGCCCGTTTCGCCGCCGGCGAACTTGCCGGCGCTGGTCAACCTGCCGGAACCGAGCAGGCACGCGATCAGATCCACCAGGCCCGATCCGCACACCCCCCGAGCACGGTCGTCGCCGATGATCTGGCAGGCCAGGTCGCCAGCGGAATCCAGATTCACCCGGAACACTGCACCGGCCTCCGCCGGCGCACCGCAGCTGATGCCGCTGCTTTCGAAGGCCGGGCCGCCCGCGGAAGAGGTCACCCACAGCGCTTCGCCGCTCCACAGCGCGATCTCGGAATTGGTGCCGAAATCGATGAACAACGCCGGCGATGCCCCCTCGGTAAAGCGCGTGGACACCAGCCCCGCCAGCAGGTCGGAGCCGACGAACCCGGCCAGCGGGGCGACCACGTCAACCTCGGCCACCGGGTTGATCTCCCACTCCGCCACCCAGCCCGAAGTTTCCAGGGGCGTGCAATCCACCGGCCGCGTCCAGTAATCCGGCTGCAGCAGCAGCCCGAAATTGCGGCCGGAAAGCAGGGCCAGCATCGCCGTATTGCCGACCACCGTGACATTGACGATGCGGCGCAGATCGAAGCCCTCGCGCGTGGCGATGTCGAGCAACGCCTCCCCGATTGCCGCCACCGCCAGCCGGCTCATTTCCCGTGCCGCGTCGGGAGACTCGGCCGCTGCCGCAAGACGGGTGACCACGTCAGCGCCGAAATTCTGCTGCGGGTTGCGCCCCCAGCGATCCGCCAGCCACCGCCCCTTGGCCAGATCGAACAGTGACAGGCACAGATGCGTCGTACCCAAATCCACCGCCACCCCGCACGGATGCTTGACTCCCGACGGCAGCCACCTCCCCTCCTCCTGTTCGCGAAGGATGTGCAGCAAAGCCGCATCCGGGGATGTTTTCCAGTTCGATGGCGGCGCGGGGTTGAGAATCTCGATTTGCATGTCGTGGCGCGGACTGATTTGGCAGGCCAGCCGCACGCCTTGGGAAAGCTGCGCCGAACTCAGGTGCAAGTGCTCGTTCTGCGTCGGCTCACCGGCTTCGCCTCCGGCCACTCGCACCCGGCACAGGCCGCACGCACCGATGCCGCGGCAGCCGGAACGGACGCGGAAATCGGTCACATCCAGGATGTCTCGGACGGACGGGCCCGGTTCGAAAGGAATGCGGTGGGTCTCGCCGTCGATGCCGAGGATCAGCTCCGGCATGAATCACCCTCCCCGGCATGCCGCCACCATGGCGGCGATGTTGTCCGGCTTCGCCTCGGGCGGGATTTCGCAGCCGGAGGAAAGCAGGAAGCCACCCCGGTCGGCAAATGCCGAAACCAGCCGGGAAGCGGCGGCGGCCACTTCGTCCGGCGACGCCTCAACGAACAGCAGCGACTTCATGTTGCCGTCAAGGCAGGTATTCGGCAGCAATTCCCGCGCCCGCTGCGGCTCGACGTAGTAGTCGAAGTTGGCGATATCCGCCCCAGCCTCCGGATAATAGGGCAAGGTGGTTTCGGTCGGCCCGGCGATGTTGAGCCAGTTGGCCAGCGCCCCGGCCTGCCTGAAAGCGGAGAAGACCCGCTGCAGCCTGGGCAGCAGCAGCTCGCGGAAGAATTGCGGCGGCACCACCGCCGGCGAGGCGGAGGGATCGAACACGATGGGCAGATGGGCGCCCGCCTCGATCTGGGCGGTGCCGTAGCGGATGACGACCGCAGCGGAAAAATCGAGGATTTTTTCGAACCGCGCCGGATCGTCCGCCGCCAGGTACAGCGCGGTTTCGATGCCGAGCAACTGGGTCGCCAGAGTCATCGGCCCGGCCACGCAGCCGGCCACCAGCACCGTATCGCCCAGCTCGCGGCGCAGGATTCCCGCCGCCCGCAACAGCTCCGGCATACGCCCGGCAGCGGCGGGGTCGGGCACGGCCAACGCCGACACGTCGCCGTCCGGCGCGAGCACATAGGAAGCCACGTCCGGATACTGGTTCTCGCGGTATCGCAGAACGGAGCCGACCGCCTCGGTCTCCACGCACAAATCCATGAAGGCGAACACGATATCGTGCCCATAGCGCTGCAGGGCCTCGATCTGGCATCGCGCGAGCAGGCCGCCGTCGCGCAGGTAATCCCCCAGCGCCACGCCAGCCAGCACGGCGGCGTGGCCGAACAATTGCGGCACCGCCGGGGTGCGGTCGACTGGAGCAAAAGCAATCGCGGCCTTGATCCGCTCCAGGCTGTTCATCCTGGAAACCTCAGTTCATTAACCGCAAAGGCGCGAAGGCGCAAAGAAAACAATGACATAAAACCCATCCGGCATTCACCTAACCGGTGACTGAGCAGATTCCCATAACACATTGTTTTTGCAAGTTGGGCGATAAGCTGCCCATCCCTGCGAACCCCATTTCCTTTGCGTTCTTTGCGCCTTTGCGGTTCAAATGCTTTTTTAAGGTTCATGTCGCCCCCCGCACCAGGCTATCCAGGTAGCGCGCGCCGTCGAATGCCGTTTCCGCCACGTAATCCACGTTCAGCGCCTCGGCCGAGGACTGCTTCAGCGCGGCGCCGCCCGCCACCACCCTGATGCCGACCAGACCGCGCTTGTCCAGCGCGGGCCTGACCTTGCGCACCTGTGGAATAACCGGCGTGATCAGGCCGCTCACCAGCACGGCATGGGCATGCTCGCGCTCGGCCGCGTTGACCAGGGTTTCCACCGGGCAGTCCTTGCCCAGATCGACCACCCGGTAACCCTTGCCGATCAGCACCATCTTGGCGATGTTCTTGCCCAAGTCGTGGACGTCGCCCTCCAGCGTGGCGATAACGAAGGTATCGCGGCCACGCTCCGGCGGCACGCCTTCCGGATAAAGCTCGTTCACTACGGCGGACACCGCACGCCCGACCAGCATGATTTCGAGCAGGTTGAAGCTTTCCACGGTGCACTTGTCGTCGAGCTGCTGCATCGCTGCTTCCAGTCCTTCCGTCACGATCCGCTCCGGCGCCATGCCCGTGTGACGCAAACGCCTTGCCTCAGCGAGCGCCGCAGCGTGATCCCCTTCCAGCAGGGTCTCTACCAGACGTTTCATTTCTGCATCGGTCATGACAAGTGTATCAAGGTTATTGCAACGCTTTAATTGTAGCGCCTGGAGCGGCGGTCAATGAAAAAGAGTGAAAGGCGGTGGGGCGCTATCCAACATGCATTCGGTTAAATAGTAGGATAGCGGGTTAAACAGCCACATCATTCTGCCCCTTTCCATCCGTCCTGCAAAGACCCGAAGGGCACAAGAGCGGAAATCCAGTAACACACCGGATTCCGGGCCGCACGCTCTGAGCGCCCTTGCCCGAAATGACATAGCCGGGTTAAGAAGATGTCTCAGTAAATATCATGGGATGCGTTGCTGCCCGCATGAATCCGGATTCCTAATCCTGCACGGGACACCACTCCACTATCCGGTTGCGTCCGTTCTGCTTGGCTTGGTAAAGGGCTTTGTCACAGCGAGCAATAACCTCCTCCACCAAAGCGGAGTCATCCAATAACGATATGCCGAAGGATGCCGTGACTCGCGCCTCAGCGCCGCTGCCTAGCGTGATTGGCATCGCTTCCAGGCCGTCTTTCACTCTTTCCAGGGTTTTTTTCGCCTGTTTTAAACTGGTAGCCGGCAGGCAGATCAGGAACTCCTCCCCGCCGTACCGGTAAATCAGGTCATAATTGCGCAACCGGCCGACGACAAAAGAAACTGCGGCCTGCAGCACATGATCGCCGGCCTGGTGGCCGTAGGTATCGTTGATTTCCTTGAAATGGTCAAAATCCATCATGCCGATAACGCAATGACTGTCGGGGGTGCGCCGTACCCGCTGCTGTTCCTGTTGCAGCCTGGCAATCATGCCTCTCCTGCTACACACGCCGGTAAGCGGATCAATGGCGCTGAGAATATCTCTTACTTCCTGATGCAACCGCCACATCTGCCATTCAAGCAGGTGTGATTGCTCCATGAAAGCATCGAAAACGCTTTGTTCAATTGGCGAGGCGCCTTGAGGCTGCCCCAATAGAATCGATGCGTAAGTGCGCACCGCCTGAAGGTGTTTGGCTATACCTGAATAAGCCGGAAGCACATTTAGAAAACGGGTCGCGCCGTCGCCGGTATACCATTTTTCAAAATCCTGCCAGCCACAATGAATATCTTCCGGAAAAGTAGCCAAGCTGCGCGGGCCACAGGCGATCCGTGACAGCAATGCCTTCGCCCACCCGTTATAGTGGTGCTTAGCCTGCTCGAGCTGGGCTATAATGTCGCTTATTTCGGCAGGTGTCAGACGGGAAAGCGGCACAGCAACTACCTGTCTTGAATGGTTAAATTTGGTTGCCGGAAAACGGTTCATTTATGGGCGCCATATGCCCTGAGCTTTTTCTTCATCGCGCCATTAAGCAGCGCTTCCCAACCGTGCAGACAGCACTTTCACGAATCACAATCCATGCTGTTAACGCGGTCACATTGATCCGTCCATTCACGTCATTCCCCCAAAAGTGTCTGGTATGACATGGCCGGGTTATTGCCAACCCGAAGTCGAAAATTGCCGTTTCAAGGAGACAAGTCCGGCATGCAGGTTTATTTACATAACGCCTCGACACGACTGAAACTAATGCCGTGCTCGGCGGTCATCATTAAATATGATACTTGTGGTTACTAACAATAGCAACCATCAGTTACTAACCTGTGCGCAGGTTTCCAGAAAATGGAAACCATGAACGAAAAACAGGCATTTAGCGAACGGCTGCTACAAGCAATGCGTCAGGCTAAAATTCAGGTAAGAAGCCCGACCCGGTTAACCTTGGAATTCAATCTGCGTTACACCGGCAAACCCGTTACGACACAAGCCGTAAGAAAATGGCTATTGGGCGGGGCAATTCCGTCCCAGGACAAGATTTTCACCTTGGCCAAATGGCTGAGCGTTTCCACAGAATGGTTACGTTTTGGGGAAACCACTTATACAAACAGGGGGGTGGAGAATAGAATTTACGCGGATCAGGATAGACAAAACTATCTCGTAGGCGATACTGAATTGTGCTCGAACATCAATAAGTTAAATGACGAGCACAAAAAAATTATTCGGGAAATGGTGCTAACCTTATTACGGCTGGAGAAATAAAGAAATGGCACCCTGCGCCGTGTATGGGATAGCCACAAAGGCAGCCGATTTTCAATGATGGGCATGATCCTCGTCCTCGCCGTCGATATCAAGCGGCCATAGCTGGTGGGAGTCCAGCAATAGCCGGTAGCGGGTTTCGGCCGCATCCAGGCGCGCCAGCGAGGCGGCCAGATTGGCTTCCAGCGCCTGCCGGCGCGCCGTCAGCACTTCCGGCAGCCCCATCTCGCCTAGCGCATAGGCACGCGCCATCAGCTCGGCGTTGCCGCGCATCTTGTCGGCGGCGCTCTGGGCGCTTTGCCAGCCGCCGTAGGCGGCCTGGGCCGCCGCAAAGCTGTTGACCGCCTCGGCAGTGACCTTTCGCAAGATGGCCGCCTCGCGCTGTGCCGCCATCTCCGCCAGCGCCCTGCTTTCATCCGCCCGGGCCGAGCGCGCCCCGCCGGGGAAGGGCATCGACACATGCAGGCCGACAATGTGCTCGGCACCGTCGCGCTCGCCGCCGAAACGCAGCCCTACGGTGGGATCGGGAAGTTTGTCGGCAGAAGACCGCTCCGAGTGCAGCCGCCCCAGTGCCGCCTCGTTGCGCGCCACGCTAAGCTCGTGGTTGTGCCTGAGGATTTCTTCCTTCCAGTATTCCAGCCCCTGCTGTAAAGGCACAGGAGCCGATGCAGGCACCGATGTCGGCAGGGGAATGACTGGAAAGCGCTGACCGAGCTCGTTGGCGGCTACCTGCTGACGCAGCCTGGCCTGGTACAGTGCGCTTTCCGCCTGCGCCACGGCGGCCTCGGCAAGGTCGCTTTCCAGCCGCGGCGCATCGCCCGCACGCACCCGCTTGGCGACGATTCCCGCCTGATTCTTCAGCAGCTCCACTTGATCCGTCCATTGCTGCGACTGAGCCCGCTCCCTGTTCCAGGAAAACCAGGCCTTCAGCAGGACGCGCCCCGTTTCATGCAGCGCATCGCCATACATGGTTTGCGAACGCGCCACCTCAACATTGCCCATCTTGCCGTCGAGCGCGGCCTTGCCGGGCAGGCGGATCGCCCGCTCCAGCCCGACGTCCCACTCCCGGTAACGCTCGTCGGGATTGACGCTGCGCCGCTGCCCCATCAGACGCAGGGTGACCTCATGCTCGCCCGCCTGCAGGCGCTGGCGCACCGCCTCTCCGACCTTGATGCCGGCCTGGGCGGCCAGCACATCCGGGCTGTTCCTGATCGCTGCCTCGACGGCTGCCGGCGGCGGCAGGTCGGGATAATTGGCCAATGTCTCAGCCGCCATTGCAGGCAAGGAGGCCGAGAGCAGGAATAAACCTAAAAACGGCAACTGCTTAACCGCAGAGGCGCAGAGACGCAGAGAAATAAATGGGTTACAACAATCCCTCCAAATGGGTAAGGTCACACTACACCATAACTTATGGTTTTTCCTCTGCTCCTCCGCGTCTCTGCGGTTCAATTGTTTTTTTTTGAATAAAAATATCCTGCTCATGCGAACCTCCCGAATTCATTGATCGGCGCAATCCAGTAGGCAATCTCCCGGCTCGGCAGGGATTCCTTGAAATGGGCAATCAGCGTTTGCGCATCCTCGTGATCCATCACCACTTCCATCTTCACCCGGTGCGCCCGGCCGCGCACCTGCTCGTTGACGCTGTGGTAGACGGCAACCTGCCCGTGCCCCTCCACCTCGTAAGTGGTAAAACCGCTTGCCAGCTCGGGGTGTTCGAGCAGGTGGTCGATCATGTGGTCTTCCAGCCCCTTGGGAAAAACGATGGTCAGGCAACAATCGGGTTGTTTCATTTCTTCTCCTCTCTTGCGCCCTTCAGGGTGCCGACCACGCCGAACCGCCGGTAGAGCAGCGGCAGGATGATCAATGTCAGCAGTGTCGAACTCAGCAATCCGCCGATCACCACGATCGCCAACGGCTTCTGGATCTCGGAACCGGGGCCGCTGGCGAAGAGCAGCGGGATCAGGCCGAAAGCGGTGATGCTGGCGGTCATCATCACCGGCCGCAGGCGCCGCCTGGCGCCTTCCACCACCACGGAGGCGATGTCCATGCCCTGCTCCCGCAGCTGGTTGAAATAGCTCACCATCACCACGCCATTCAGCACCGCAATACCGAGCAGGGCGATAAAGCCGACCGAGGCCGGCACCGACAGGTATTCGCCTGAAAGCCACAGCGCCCACACCCCGCCGATCAGGGCGAATGGGATGTTGGCAAAGACCAGCCATGCCTGGCGCATTGAACCGAAGGTGGCGAACAGCAGCAGGTGGATCAGGCCCAAGGCGACGGGAACCACGATGGTGAGCCGCGCCGCGGCGCGCTGCTGATTCTCGAACTGGCCGCCCCAGGTGAGGCTATAGCCGGCCGGCGACGGCGCCTGTTTCTCCACCGCCAGCTTCGCTTCCTCGACGAAACCGACGAGGTCGCGGCCGCGCACGTTGGTTTGCACCACCGCGTAGCGCTGCGAGTTTTCACGGTCGATCTTGACCGGGCCATCCACCCGCTTGAGGTGAGCCACGCTAGCCAGAGGCACACTCTGGCCGGAAGGCAGGGTCAGGCGCAGGTCGGCGAAAACCGCCGGAATATCGCGCACGGCATCGCTGCCGCGCAGCAGAACCGGCGTGCGCCGCACGCCTTCCAGCACTATACCCAGCACCTGGCCTTCGAGTTGAGAGCGCAATGTATTGCCGATCTCTTCCACCGACAGGCCCATGCGCCCGGCGGCAAGACGGTCGATCTCGATTTTCAGATACTGCACCCCCTCATTCATCACCCGGTAAACGTCCTCGCTGCCCTTGACGGCCTTGAGCACGGTCTCGACTTTTTCTGCTTGCTGGTTGAGGGTGGCAAGATCGGGGCCGAAAATCTTCACCGCCACGTCGCCGCGCACGCCGATGACCATCTCCGACACTCGCATGTCGATCGGCTGGGTGAAGCTGTGGGCGACGCCGGGGAAGTCCTTGAGCACCTTCCTGAGTTCGTCGGTGAGCCATTCCTTGTCCGGCTTGCGCCACTGGTCGCGCGGCTTCAGCACCAGGAAAGTATCGGTCTGGTTAAAGCCCATCGGGTCGAGGCCGAGCTCGTCCGATCCGACCCGCGCAACAACGCCCTTCACCTCCGGCACTTTTTCCATGATCGCGCGCTGAATTTTCAGGTCGAGCTGGAAGCTGTTCTGAAGGTTGATCGAAGGCAGCTTCTCGATGCCGATAATGATGTCGCCCTCGTCCATCGTCGGCATGAAGGTCTTGCCGATCAGGGGATAAACCGCCACCGTCAAGGCCAGCGCCGCCACCGCACCGATGGCCACCAATTTCCCATGCCTGAGCGCCCAGTCGAGCGCGGGCATGTAGGCCGCAGTGAGCTTGCGCACCAGCCACGGGTCGTCGTGGCCGCTTTGCTTCAGCATATAGGTTGCCAGCACCGGAATCACGGTAAGCGACAGGATCAGCGAACCGGCCAGCGCGAACACGATGGTCAGCGCCACCGGGATGAACAGCTTGCCTTCCAGCCCTTGCAAGGTCAGCAGCGGCAGGAACACCACGATGATAATCACCACGCCCGAGGCCACCGGCATTACCACTTCCTTGACCGCCCGGAAAATCACGTGCAGATGCGGGATATTCTTCGCGCTCCGGTCGTGTGCGAGATGGGAAACCACGTTCTCCACCACCACCACGGAAGCATCCACCAGCATACCGATCGCAATGGCGAGGCCGCCCAGGCTCATCAGATTGGCCGACATGCCGAACAAGCGCATCAGAATGAAGGTGAACAGTGCCGCCAGCGGAAGCGTTACTGCCACCACGATGGCGGCGCGCAGGTTGCCGAGGAACAGCAGGAGCAGGATCACCACCAGCACGATCGCTTCCAGCAGCGCCTTGGAAACCGTGCCGACGGCGCGTTCCACCAGGCTGCCGCGGTCGTAGAAAATTTCGGTCTTGACGCCGGGCGGGAGCGATGGCGCGATCTCCTTCAGTCGCGCCTTGACGCCGTTCACCACCATGCTTGCGTTGGCGCCTCGCAAGCCCAGCACCAGCCCTTCCACCGCTTCGCCCTTGCCGTCCTTGGTGACGGCGCCGTAGCGGCTCAGGTGACCGAAGCGCACCGTTGCCACGTCGCTCACGCGCACCACCTGGCCATCGCGGCTGGCGATGACGATGGTGCGCAGGTCGTCGAGGTTCTTGATTGCCCCCTCGCTACGCACCAGCAGCACTTCCTCGCCGTCCTTGAGGCGGCCCGCGCCATCATTGCGATTGTTGGTCTCCAGCGCCTTTTGCAACTGTTCGAGCGAAACGCCGCGCGCCTGCAAGGCCGCGTTGTCCGGCATCACCTCGAAGCTGCGCACAAACCCGCCCAGGGTGTTGACGTCCGCCACGCCCGGCAGGGTACGCAGCGCCGGGCGGATCACCCAGTCAAGCAGGGAGCGCCGTTCCAGCGGGGTGAGGTCACCGCCCTCGATGGTGAACATCAGCATCTCGCCGAGCGGGGTAGTGATCGGCGCCAGGCCGCCGCTGACGCCGGCGGGCAAATCTTTCATCACGCCGGAAAGGCGCTCCGCCACCTGGTTGCGCGCCCAGTAAATGTCGGTGCCGTCCTCGAAATCGATGGTGATGTCGGTGAGGGCGTACTTCGACACCGAGCGCAGAATTTTCTTGTAGGGGATGCCCAGGAGCTCCACCTCGATCGGCGCCACGATGCGCGATTCGACCTCCTCCGGCGTCATCCCCGGCGCCTTGATAATGACCTTGACCTGGGTCGATGAAACGTCGGGAAAAGCATCGATCGGCAGCTGCTTGAAGGCCACCGCACCAGCTCCGATCAGCGCCAGAGTGGTCACGATCACCGCCAGCCGCTGGGTGAGGGCAAATTCGATTATCCGTGTCAGCATTATTCGCCCCCCGCCGCCAGCCCTTGCCACATCGCCTTGAGTGAAGCTGTGCCGCGCACGACGATGTGCTCGTCACCCTTGAATTCCGCGCTCACCACACTGCTCTCGGCAGTTTCGCCAGCCAGCTTCACCGGTCGGGCGAGAAAACCCGTCGCAGTCTGCACGAACACATAGGCTTGATCGCGCAGCCGCACCAGTGCGCTATTGGGTACATGCCAGTGCTTTTCACTAGCGTCGACGGCCAGCATGGCCTCGACGAACTGGCCCGGACGCAGATTCTCGGAACCCTGACGGATCTCGGCGCGCACCGTCACGGTCTGGCTGCCTTCCTCCACGCCACGACCGATTTGCGCCACTTTCCCGCTTGCCTGATAAGCCGGTACGCTGACCGTGGCGCCAGCCTTCAGGCCGGCAATCTGTGCAAGCGGCGCCTGGATTTCCAGCCACAGCGGCACGATCTGCGCCAGCTTGACCAATGGCGAGGCAGCCTCGATGCGCTGGCCCGGCACCGCCATCAATTCAAGCACCACACCGTTGACCGGAGCGGTGATCTCGATAGCGCCGGACATGACATGGCTCTTTTCCAGACGCTGCAACGCAGCTCCGCTCAGGCCCGCCAGGCCAAGAGCCTGGCGCCGCTCGGACAATGCCGCCACGGCCTCGGCCTGACGGCTCTTGGCGGCAAGATATCGGCTTTCGGCGATAATTCCTTCCTGGAACAATTTCTCGTCGCGGCTCAGGGAGTCTCGTGCCAGCTGTGCCTGCGTCGCCGCCTGCAGGAAGCCGCGCTGGATCTCGACCAGCCCCGGGCTTTGCAAACGGGCCAGAACCTGGCCCTTTTTTACCGCCTGATTGGGCGCCACCGACACGTTTTCCACCAACCCGGCGAGCGGTGCGGCTACGATGTGCAGCTGATGGTTCGGTATCACCACCCTCGCCGGCAACCCTTTTCCGGCTGTCGTGACAAAACTGGCGAGCGGCGCCGTGGCTACACCCATGGCCTTGGCCTGGGCCGGGGATAGGTTGATTTCATCGCCGGCGTAAAGCGGTGCTGCGACAAAAAATCCGCATAGCAGCAGCGCTTCCAGGGCAGCGCGCAAATCTTGCGCTTTCCGCATATCTGTCTCCTTGAAAAATCCGAATAAATTTCCTGCCGTTTCTCCAGCGAGACCGACAGAAAGATTCTGAACCAGCTACCTTAAGGGATGCTTAAACGAGCGCAGGCGGCGCCTGGGCTGGAGGTGGCCCGGCCTGGAAGGGCATATAGGGAAGTATAGAAGATGAAGCGATAGCAACAACATAAGTCGAATACTGCACAGTCAACCATGGTGTGGCCGGCGGCGCCCCGGCGAAGCCGTCGTTGGCGGAGTCGCGCCTGAATTCACTGGCGGCACCCACCACGGGAGAGTCACTCGAGTTGGCCTTGAGTTCCAGTTCATGCGCCGAATGGGAAGCTGATAATTCCAGTCCATAGTCATGAACATGCACATGGGACGTCACGTGCAGTCCGCCGGCATGGGCATGCAAAAGCGGCACCAGACATTGCAGAAACGTCAGAACCAGAAGCAGGCAGTAATTTTTGGTATTCTTTCTCACGGCCGCATTCTAATCGCGAATTCAACGAGCGGCAATTTTTTGGCTCTTCGCAAATCCAGACGAAGGGAGTTATGATGCGGCTAGGAGCCAGTTTCCCAGGTGTGCGGCATTCCGCGGCACGCGCCATTTGACACAGACGCCACCATGTTGCGCATTGATTTAATTACCTCTATTTCAGGCACACGGCTTGCATCAGGTCTATGAAAACTTTTTCGGATAAAGTGTTATGGGGCATCATAGTGTTGCTGGCCGCTGCCTTGGCCATCACGGCGGCGATCAAACTGTCGCCCTTGCTCAACCCGCCGCAAAAAATCAGCCTGCCGCTGAACACTGCTTGCGATCTGCAGCAGGGACCGTGCGCCACGTCGCTACCCGGCGGAGGACGCCTGGAACTCTCCCTGGAACCCCGGCCGATCCCGGTGCTGAAGCCGCTCAAGCTGCAAGTGCGGGCTACCGGCTTCAAGGCCGGTTCGGTGGAAGTGGATTTCGCCGGCGTGGACATGAAGATGGCTTTCAACCGTCCGCGCCTGGTGCCCGGCAAGGCTGGCCTGTTCACCGGAGAAGCCACGCTGCCGGTATGCGTACGCGACCAAATGGCCTGGCAGGCGACCGTACTGGTCGAGTCCGAGGGCAAGCGCATTGCGGTGCCATTCAGATTTGAAACGAAACGATAAAACCATGAAAAAAATTCTCGTCGGTATCATTGTGGCACTCAGCCTGCTGCTATTCTGGGCCATTTCGGCGTGGCAGCCCTCCGGCACCCAATCCGACATCCACTCTCCGCTCGGCCTGGCGGAAGCGCCCCGGGGCGGAGATTTCACCCTGCACTCGCCGAGCGGACCGCTGGCGTTGCATGATCTGAAGGGCAAGGTGGTGCTGCTGTATTTCGGTTATACCTTCTGCCCGGATATCTGCCCGACTTCGCTCGGTTTCACTTCCCAGGCGCTGGCCTCGCTCGACAAGGCCGAGCAGGAAAAGGTACAGATGCTGTTTGTCACGGTGGACCCGGAGCGTGACACGCTGGACAAGCTCAAGACCTACACCGCCTATTTTCACCCGCGAATCGTGGGCCTGAGCGGCACCCCGGAGGAAATCGCCAAAGTTGCGAAACTTTACGGCGCGAGTTATGCCAAGCAGAATACCGCCTCGGCCGGGGGCTACGTAGTCGACCATTCCGCATACACTTACGTCATTGCGCCCGACGGCAGCCTGTTCAAGACCCTCGATCACGGCACCCCGCCAGCGCAGGTTATCGAAGCGATCCGCGCCGCGATGAAGATGAGATAAATTTTATCAACCGAAGGAGAGAAGCATGACCACCAAGTTCCATTCCATCCGCATCGCCGCTTGCGTTCTGGCCACCCTGATTGCCGCCCCGGTACTGGCGGGTTCCGCCGCGGAGAGCGTCTCCGCCAACGAACCTTTCGTGCGCATGACGCCGCCCGGCACGACCAACTCCGGGGCATTCATGGTGCTCAAGAATGCCGACAGCAAGGATCACAAACTGGTCAAGGCAGAAAGCCCTGTTGCCAAGGCGGTGGAATTACACACTCACACCAATGAGGGTGGCGTAATGAAAATGCGCCCGGTCAAGGACATCGAGATCAAGTCCAAGGGTGAAGCCGTGCTCAAACCCGGCAGCCTGCACGTGATGCTGATCGGCCTGAAACAGGACCTCAAGGAAGGCGACAACGTGGCGATCACGCTGACCTTCGAGGACGGCAGCAGCAAGAAAGTCGAAGCGCCGGTGCGCAAGATCCAGACCGAAATGAAAATGGAAATGACACATGACCACGAAGGGATGAAGCACTAATCTTCGCTTGATTTGTCTTGCCCGCCCGGAGACGGGCGGGTGTGTATCACCCGCATTACAATCATTCCCCTCCGGTTTTCCTCTTCCATTCAGCCAGTTACATGCTTCGCCTCGCTTGAGGTGCAATGTTATCTTTACACCCCACCTTCCCCAGCAAATCCGCAACAGCCAATAACCATTTGAATTAACAACAATAAGTACTCTGGCATAAAATATGCAGACCCCTCCATTGCGTTAACTCGCCGCGCAACGAGGAGTAATCATGAGCTACCCACAGCTGGAGCACTTCGATTTCGACGAATGGATGGCCCTCGCCCATTCCGACCCCGATGCTTTCGAGAAACAGCGCAAGCGTGTAATCGATGCGGCCATCGCACAGGCTCCGCAACACATGCAGACCAGATTGCATGCCCTGCAATGGCGCATTGACATGGAGCGCAGCAGGGCAAGCAATCCGCTTTCGGCCTGCATCCGCTTGAGCAACATGATGTGGAAGATGGTCTACGGCAATAAAGGTCTCATGGCGGCCATCGGCGACCTGACGGACTCCACGCACCTTCCGCGTCATTCCGCCGATGTCATCGCATTTGTGCGCCGCTGACACGACTCATGATCATACCGCTGTTAACAAGGGGGATGTGCCATGAAGTTAACGATGCCATTAACGTCACTGTTGCTCCTGACTTTTACAAGCTCGGCCTATGCACAAATGGAACCGGAATCGCAAGACGTTCAGGTTCCGCCCGGGAGGCTGTTCCAGAAAGGCTTTTCGCTGACACCGCTGAACGAGAAAGGCTGGAAAATTACACAACGCAACCCTTATCAGTTGATGCTCAACAAACCAGGCAAAAATCCCGATGAGGAATTTGTGATACAGGCACTCATCATGAAACTTCCGCCATTCAAATCCAGCGAGGCTTTAGTTCAGCAGGTGAAGCATGTTCAAGTCAATGGCATTAATTTAACGCGTGTTGCATTACTGGAATATGGCCTCAACCGCTATATGAAAGCGGGAAAAAATTGCGTTCGCTCCCATATTTCGGCCGAAGAACCGGCCGCCACCAGGATATCGTTATCGTCAGGCAAAGCAGAGAAAATTATCGCGGAGGCGGTCTCGTTAACTTGCGCCCATCCCAAGAACAAACAAGTGGGCATTAACGTGACCTATGCGTATCGACATTACCCCGGGAAAAAGGATCCGGCATTTCAGGAGAAGGCGGCAAAACTCATCGACAGCCTCAAGTTCACCGGCGTTTCCGGTATTTGAAGCTCAACGAAATGGCGTTTTGGAAAAAATCGAGTCACCCCGAACTTCTATAGCTGTCAGTGCAGGCTGGGCATCGCTTCCCCATCCGGCCTGCCGCTGGCGATTTCGGATGGCGTTGCATCATTGACTGACACCACGTTTACGACGAAGGTCACGGTCTGGCCAGCCATGGGGTGATTGGCGTCGATGGTCAGCTTACCGTTCTCGATCTTGGTGACGAAAAATTTCATCGCCTCGCCCTTGTCGTTCTCGAACTCCACCTCGGCACCCATGCGGCGGAATTCCGGCGGCACGTTGTCGATGTCGTCGGTGAAGGTCAGTTCCGGATGATGCTCGCCGAACCCTTCCGGCGGATTCAGCGTGACTTCGATCTTGTCGCCGGCCACGCGGCCTTCCAGCGCGGCTTCGATCTTCTCAAAAAGCCCGCTGTTGGCGCCGTGCACGTAGCCGATCGGCATGTCGTACTGTTCGAATACCTTGCCGCTCTCGTCCAGAATCACGTAAGTCACGTGTACTGTCTTGTTCCTGCCGATTTTCTGCTCAGCCATGAATGCTCACCTGATCGGATACCCAAAGGGCACGAATAAAAAGCCGGTAGTATAGCAGCTTAGGATTTTGGCAGCACTTCCAGCGACACCTGCAACTCACGCCGGATTTTATCCAGCGGGAACGAAAGCGTCAGCGTTACCGCCTGCATGATTTTCTCGAAGCCCGCCTCGGACTGAGACACGCTGAAATGGGGCCGGCTGACCAGCCGGGCCGGCTCGCTCAGGGTTAATTTCACCGTCCCGCCCAGGACATCGTCGTCCAGCAGCAATTCCCTGACCGAATCCAGCTCCATCAGCTGGCCGAAACCGCCCGGCACTTGGCCCGCAAAAACGAACTTTCCGGCGGGGCCATCACAGCTTGGCATGGCGAGATTGATTTCGGTGGTGAACGTGCCGCGGGATTCCTTGCCGAAGCGGTAACTCGCTTCCAGCCGATTTTCCGCTACGCTCATCCGCTTCTCCACTCCTCCGCCGGCAAAGGTCAGGGACAGGTCGCGCTCCGTCTTCAGCTGGTAATCCTTCAAGGCCACGGGTTCGCCGCCCTCCGTCCGAATGCTGTCGACGAACAGGCCACGCGGGCGCACATCGGTAGCCAGATCATCCGGATGAATCTCGTGCTTGAAGGAGACGCGATCATGCGCCGAGACAATGCCCGTGCCTTCGTGCCGGCCATGATCCTCGCGCAAATGGATTTTTCGATGGTAGTGCTCAGTCTGGCGCATCAGGCTGTCGGCAAAATTGTGGCGCAGCGGGTAACTATCGAACTCGATCACGCTGGCATTGCCATCCAGGCGCACCACCGCCTGGATAGCCGAATTGTGCAGGAAAATCTCGTCCTGGCCGTCGAGGTCGCAATCGAACCGGGGCCTTGCCGGGCGGGGATCGCACTGGTCGAGGCTGCCTTCCAGTTCGACGATGGCGTGATACACCGCACGCCGCAGGTGCGGCAAGTAAAGCCCGCCGAACAGACCGTGCCAGTAGGCATCGTTGGCCTGGGCACGGTAGAGCGCGTCGAGCATCGCCGGCTTCTTCCTGTTCGGCGGCAGCTTGTCCAGGCGTTCGGACAGTCCCAGCATGCGCTTGTGCATCCAGTTTGCCTCGGGATAGCGGGTGAGAAAATTCTTCCACATGCCACCGCGCAGGAACGCCTTGTCCTGGGCGAACCACCCTTCGGTCTTGGCGCGCGCCACCAGATCCGCATACTGGTTGGCGACAGGAGCCGGCAGGCTCCACTCGTTCATCTCGATGTAGGAGGTGGTGGGCAGGTATACCACGCCGCGCGTTTTGGTGGCAGCATGGTAATCGCAGTAGCGCTGGGTGCGGATTTTCGGCGAGGCGAGCACACCCTCGATGAAGCTCACCAGCCAGCCCTTCTCGTATACCCATTCGTAGGTTTCCGGCCAGATACCGAATTTCTCGATATCATCGAAATACACCGCTGCGGTGCGCCCTTCGTCGGCCAGGCCCTCCAGGTAGGCAACCGCCTCGTTAGCGGGCGAAAACGGGAAGCGATAGCGCAGCTCCTCGGAAATCGGAAACAGGTCGAGCCTGCGTCCGTCCTCCTCGGTCGTGTAGAAGCCATCCAGTTCAGTCGCAGTCTTGCCGGCGCAGAAGAAATGGTAGTCATCCACGGTGGCATAACGGACCTGCGAATCGGCCAGCGCCGGCACCACCGTCGCCTCCCACACCCGCTCGGTCAGCCAGGCGCCTGCCGGCCGCTGACCCAGCTTCTTTTCCAGCTTGTCGGACAGCCGCGTCACCTGCCCGACGCGGTCGCGATGGGGAATCACCGCCAGCACCGGTTCGGTGTCACCGGCGCCGAACAGCTCGACCTGCCCGCGCTTGACCATTTCGCGCAGCAGCGCCATGTCCTCGGGGTAGTGCTGGAACAGCCAGTCCAGCAACCAGCCGGAAAAATGCACGGCAAAATGGAAATCCGGGAAGCGGTGCAGGGTATGGATGAACGGGCGGTAGCAGCGCAGGTGCGCATCCTCCAGCACTTCCGGAAAGTTGCCGACGGGCTGGTGGGCGTGGACGCCGAGCAGAAGGGAAATTGGACGTGCCATGCAATAAATGAACCCTTAGTTAACCGCAGAGGAAAGCGATTATGTTTTATCCTGGAAAAAGCATTTCGGCCACAGATTTACACAGATAAACACAGATATTCAGGATGTTGCCGGTGCCAAGCAATTCACCCATAGGGTGAGCCTCTCTCTTCAGCCACTACTTTGATCTATCTGTGAAAATCTGTGTTCATCTGTGGCTAACTGAGGTTTTTAGGTTTATTGTTTTCCTCCGCGTCCTCCGCGGTGAAAAATTGCTGTCAACTTGCTCTGCGCATCGCTCCACCCGCCTCGGGGCTGCCGCCGCCGTGGCTGATCGGCTTGCCGAGCCGCTCCGGTACGGGCAGTTTCAGCAACCGGTAGAGGTTCGCCAGGTTGTCCCGATACAGCTTGTCGAAACTCTCCACGCTGTGCTGCGGGTTGTAATCGCCGAACCACCAGAACCAGTCGGAACCTTCGCAATCGGCCAGCTGTTTATGCGCGAGGTCGGCTTCCTGCTTGTCCAGGCGGCCGCTGCCCATGACCAGGTCGAAGCTTTGCTTGGCGGAGCACAGCAGATCCCAGGCGCGGTTCTTTGCGGAATCTCCGATCCAGGTGGAAAACGTGCCATACACCCAACTGCCGGCAACCAGGTAAGGCAATTCGCCCATCGCCGGGCTTGTTGTTCCTGCGTTCTCAACCAGGCCCAGTGGCAATTGCGCCTGCATGCCATCCTGCGACACGCTGCTGTCGAGATAATCCTTGAAGGTGGTGGTGAGGATGAAAGGGTGCGACTCCAGCGCATCGTACAACTCGGAGAGGAAGTAATATCCATTGTAGGGGTAATACTCCCAGGCGTTTTCCCCATCCAGAATAACGCTGACCACAGGACTTTCGCCTTCCGGCGTATGCCGCCAGATTTCCTCAAGATCATAAATGAAATTGCCCACCGCATCCCTGCCGAACCACTTCGCATATTCGAAGCCGATCTTGTCCGACAGCTTATCGTCGCGAAAGAAGGATACGATCTCATGATCGCCCGTAGCAAGGCGGTAAGGCCGATAGAGATAGTTCATCCTGGCCGGCAACGGCTGGTTCCCGTCCAGCCCGCGCAGGCTGTTAACCAGCACGGCTTCTCCGCTCGCCATCCAGCGGCAGCCATGCTCGGCAAATACCGTCGCCGCCGCCTGTGACACGCCGCCCTCGGCGGGCCAGATGCCCTGCGGCGCGGAGCCAAAACGTTCGCGGTGGTTTTCGATCGCGGACGTAATATGGAAGGAAGCGCGCTTGAGCCCGCCCGGATAGCATGGTGCCTCGGGCAGATCGATGCCGGGCATGCTTTCCCGCGCCACCTTGAAATCGATCAGGAGCGGCACGATGGGGTGATAATGGGGCGTAGTGGAAATTTCAATCTGGCCGGAACCGGCCAGGCTACGGTAACGCGGAATTAATCCCTGGATGGTTTTTCCGATCAGATCGAGCAGATCAAGACGGTCGGCAAGGGTAAAATGCGAGCCCTTCGCCATCAGATTGACCACCAATTCGCTGCTGCGCCGCACGCTTTCGCCGCACCACACCAGATGGTACCAGACCAGCAGATCCGCCAGATACTGCCCGGAAAGAAAATCAAGGCTCGCCTCACCGTTCTGCTCATGGTACTTGTACAGATCGCTCAGCCGCTTGTAGGCCGGGTAAGGGTCGATCATCTTGGTATGGTTGGTGCGGAAACAGCTGTCAAAAATCAGATCGCGCCTGACGGAAGAGAGGCTGTTCATATCCTCTTCGGCCAACAAGGCAAGCAGTGGATCGCGCAGCTTGCCTTCCTCGAATTGTCGACTGTAATCCTCCAGCTGATCCAGCAGCACGGGGACAAAATTGAACACCGACTTGGCCTGGGGATGGCTTTCCAGGTGATGGGCCATGTCGGAATAATCCTTCATGGCATGCAAATAGGTCCACGGCAGCATGTACTCGCCCGTGGTCAGATTGCGGTAGTCCGGCTGGTGCATGTGCCAGCACAGGATCAGGCGGAGTTTTTTTTCAGTCATAGATTTCAATTGTAGGTCGGGTTTTAACCCGCCAGAAGTAGGCGCCTCTAGGCGACATGTCGGACTGAAGCCCGACCTACGTCCAATGGATTATTTGGGGGTTATCTAAGATGATGCAGTCGCTGCCCAAGCATCTCGGGCGTAATCAGGGTGACCCCTTTTTTTGTCACGTGAAAGCGCTTGGCATCTTCCTCGTGATTCTCCCCCACGACCAGCCCTTCCGGAATCTTGCAGCCATTATCCACCACCGCCCGGTGCAGGCGCGCGCCACGCCCGATGTCCACATCCGGCAACACGACCGAATCGCTGACCTCGGCAAAACTGTGGATATAGACATTGGAGAACAACAGCGAGCGGCGCACCGTCGCGCCGCTGATGATGCAGCCGCCCGACACCAGGGAATCCATCGCCACGCCACGACGAGTCTCGTCGTCGAACACGAACTTGGCGGGCGGCAGTTGCGCCTGGTAAGTCCAGATCGGCCAGGTCTTGTCGTAAAGGTTAAGATCGGGGGTGACCTTGGTGAGCTCCATATTGGCTTCCCAATAGGCATCCACCGTTCCCACATCACGCCAGTATGACGACTCGCCCGGCGCGGCAACGCAACTATCGGAAAAAGGGTGGGCGAACACGCGATAGCGCGACATGATATAGGGGATGATGTCCTTGCCGAAATCATGCGAGGAATCAGGATCGTCGGCGTCGCGCAACAGCTGCTCGTAGAGAAATTCCGCGTTGAACACGTAAATGCCCATGCTTGCCAGCGCCCTATCGGGATTGCCCGGGGTCGGCTGCGGATGCTCCGGTTTTTCATTGAAGGCAACCACGCGCTGATGCTCACCCACCGACATCACGCCGAACTCCCTGGCGTCCTCGATCGGCACATCGATGCAGGCCACCGTCATGTCGGCTGCGCTAGCGGCGTGAAAGGCCAGCATTTCGCCATAGTCCATTTTGTAAACGTGATCGCCCGCCAGGATCAGGACGTAGGTCGGATCGTAGTTGCGCAGGATATCCATATTCTGGAACACCGCATCGGCGGTGCCGCGGTACCAGCTTTCCTCGATGCGCTGCTGTGCCGGCATGAGCTCGACGAATTCGTTGAATTCGCCGCGCAGGAAACTCCAGCCGCGGTGCAGATGCTGCAACAGGCTGTGTGCTTTGTACTGGGTGATGACGCCGATGCGGCGGATGCCGGAATTAACGCAGTTGGAAAGAGGGAAATCGATGATACGGAACTTGCCGGCGAACGGCACGGCGGGCTTGGCGCACCACTCGGTCAGGTGTTTCAAACGGCTGCCGCGCCCGCCGGCAAGGATCAATGCGACGGTATTTTTCGTCAACAAGCTGACAAAACGTGGATATTCTTTCTGCAAGACTGACCTCCACTTAAATTATCGGAAAACCGATTGAAGCCATCCGAGCACAGCTGACGCGGAGCGTCCAATGAAAGATTATAGCAGACCGAAATCTCCCGCAAGCCAAGTAACAGCCGTTATAATCCAAATATATTCGACCTAATGGAAACATGAAACCCCATGAAAGGTAATCCGCGGATAAAGTCTTTACTTCAAGCTCGGCTGCATGATCCTTTCGCCTTCCTCGGCACGCACCAGGCCAACGGAAGCTGGACAGTCCGGGTATTTGCACCCTTTTCCGAGAAACTCTGGCTACAGATGGGAGACGGCTGGGAGGACATGCAAAAAACCGACCCGCATGGCCTGTTCGAGTGGTGCGGCAGGGAAGCGCCTCCCGCTCCGTGCCGTCTACGCCACCTGCAAAACGGGATACTGAAAACCAGCCACGACCCCTATTCCTTCCCCAGCACCATCAGCGAGCACGACCTCTTCCTTTTCGGCGAAGGCCGGCTCTATCAGGGCTACCGCATGCTGGGCGCGCAGCCGATGGAAAGCCTCGGCATTGCGGGCGTGCGCTTCGCGGTATGGGCGCCCAACGCAGAAAGAGTCAGCGTGGTCGGCGACTTCAACTACTGGGACGGCCGCTTCCACCCGATGCGTAGCCTGGGAAGCTCGGGAGTGTGGGAAATTTTCATTCCCGGGCTTCCTCCCGGCAGCCTGTACAAATTTGAAATCCGTAACCGCCACAGCGGCCAGATACTGGTCAAGGCCGACCCCTACGCCAGAGAATTCGAGCTGCGCCCCAACACCGCAGCCCGCATCGCTGCGCCTGCAGGCCATGCCTGGCAAGACAGCGCCTGGCTGGAGAAACGCAAGAACCTCGACTGGCTGCACGCGCCGTTCAACATCTACGAAATCCATGCCGGCTCGTGGCGGCGTCACCCCGACGGGCGCTTCTACACCTGGCGCGAACTGGCCGAAAGCCTCGTTCCCTACGTCAAGGAAATGGGTTACACCCACATCGAACTGCTGCCGATTTCCGAACATCCGCTGGATGAGTCCTGGGGCTATCAAACCACCGGCTACTTCGCCCCGACCTCGCGCCACGGCACGCCGGACGAACTGCGCGCCTTCGTCGACGCCTGCCACCAAGCGGATATCGGCGTCATCCTCGACTGGGTACCGGCGCACTTCCCGCAGGACGCCTGGGCGCTCGCCCGTTACGACGGCACCGCCCTGTACGAGCACGAAGACCCGCGCCTTGGCTTGCATATCGACTGGGGCACCCACATCTTCAATTTCGGCCGGCACGAGGTAAAAGGCTTTTTGTTGTCCAGCGCCCATTACTGGCTGGAGGAATTCCACCTCGACGGCCTGCGCGTCGACGCGGTCGCTTCCATGCTCTACCTCGACTACTCGCGCAAGGCCGGCGAATGGTTGCCAAACAAGTATGGCGGACGGGAAAATCTCGAAGCCATCGAATTCCTGCGCCAGCTCAACATCATGGTGCACGACGAGTTTCCCGGCGCACTCACCTTCGCCGAGGAATCCACTTCCTGGCCGATGGTGTCGCGCCCGGTCTACCTCGGCGGCTTGGGCTTTTCGATGAAGTGGAACATGGGCTGGATGAACGACACCCTGACCTACATGCAGAACGATCCGGTGCACCGCCGTTACCACCACAACGAACTCACCTTCGGCCAGCTTTACGCCTACACGGAAAATTTCGTGCTGCCGTTCTCCCATGACGAGGTGGTGCACGGCAAGCGCTCTCTGCTCGACAAGATGCCGGGCGATGGCTGGCAGAAATTCGCCAACTTGCGCCTGCTGCTCACCTACCAGATGACCTACCCCGGCAAGAAACTCAATTTCATGGGCAACGAAATCGCCCAGGGACGGGAATGGCGAATCGGCGGAGAGCTCGACTGGTGGCTGCTGGAGCGCAAACAGCACCAGGGAATGAAAAGCCTGTCGCGCGACCTCAACCGCCTCTACCACGACCTGCCCGCCCTGCACCAGCTTGACTTCACGTCGGACGGCTTTGCCTGGATCGATTGCCACGACGCCGACCAGTCGGTGCTTTCTTACCTGCGGCGCGACCGCAATGGCGCGTTCGTGGCGGTGATTCTGAACTTCACGCCGGTGCCGCGCCGCGGCTACCGCATCGGCGTGCCCCGGCCCGGCCTGTACCGGGAGATCTTCAACAGCGATTCCCTGTATTACGGCGGCTCCAACCTGGGCAATGGCGAAGGGGCGGCCACCGAGAGCACGCCATGGATGGGCCACCCCCACTCCATCGTAATCACCGTGCCGCCGCTGGCGGGGATCGTATTGGCTTTGGCCGAATAAAAACATTCACCGCAGAGGCGCAGAGACGCAGAGGAATAAATGGGTTACGGCAATTTTCCGTCTCTCCAAATGGGTGAGATCATGCAATATCATAACGCATTGTTTTTTCTCAGCGCCTCTGCGTCTCTGCGGTTCAACTGAGTTTTTTAGGATCAATTATGTCCGCCCTCACCCGCTCGACACCCTGGCAGGCGCTGAAGGCGCACCAGAAAACGCTGGCCTCCACCTCGCTGCGCGAGCTGTTTGCAACCGACCCCAAGCGCTTCGATAAATTCTCCCTGGAAGCCTGCGGCATCCTGCTGGATTACTCGAAGAACCGGATCAATTCGGAGACCATGACGCTGCTGGCGGCGCTGGCGCGTAAAGTGGACATCGAAGGCTGGCGCGAAAAGATGTTAGTCGGCGATAAAATCAACTTCACTGAAAACCGCGCGGTACTGCACACGGCGCTGCGCAACCGCTCCAGCCGTCCGGTCATGGTCGATGGACACGATGTCATGCCTGAAGTGCGGCGCGTGCTCGGCAAGATGCGCGAATTTTCGGAAAGCGTGCGCTCGAGGCACTGGAAAGGCTACACCGGCAAGCCGATCACCGACATCGTCAACATCGGCATCGGCGGCTCCGATCTCGGCCCGGCAATGACCTGTCTGGCGCTTGCACCTTATGGCAAGCCGGGGTTGCATGCCCACTTCGTCTCCAATATCGACGCCACCCAGCTGGCGGAGACGCTGAAGCGGCTCGACCCGGCAACCACGCTGTTCATCGTCGCCTCAAAAACCTTCACCACCCAGGAAACCATGACCAACGCGGCTTCCGCGCGGGCTTGGCTGCTCCGCTCGGCGGGTGACGAAGCCGCGGTGGCCCGGCATTTCGTCGCCGTTTCCACCAATACCGCAGCCGTCGCACAATTCGGCATCAACACCGCGCACATGTTCGAATTCTGGGACTGGGTGGGCGGACGCTACTCGCTGTGGTCGGCGATCGGCCTGCCGATTGCCGTTTTCATCGGTATGGACCATTTCGAGGCCTTGCTGACGGGCGCATTCGAAATGGACGAGCACTTCCGCAGCGCACCGCTGGAAGGCAACATGCCGGTGATCATGGCACTGATCGGGATGTGGCACGCCAACTTCTGGAATGCCCACAGCCACGCCGTGCTGCCCTACGACCAGTCCCTCGCGCGCTTCCCGGCCTACCTGCAACAGCTCGACATGGAAAGCAACGGCAAGCGTGTCGACCGCAACGGCAAAACCGTCGATTACACCACCGGTCCGGTGATCTGGGGCGAACCCGGCACTAACGGCCAGCATGCCTTCTACCAGCTGATCCACCAAGGCACCCGGCTGGTGCCGGCGGATTTTCTTGCCCCGGTTGAAAGCCACAACCCGCTAGGTGAGCATCACGCCATCCTGCTCTCCAACTTCTTCGCCCAGACCGAGGCATTGATGAAGGGCAAAACGGCGGAAGAAGCCCGCGCCGAACTGGAAGCGGCAGGCATGAAAGGCGCTGCTCTGAAAGAATTGCTGCCGCACAAGGTGTTCCCCGGCAACAGCCCGACCAACTCGATTTTGTTCCAGAAACTCGACCCCAGGACCTTGGGCGCGTTGGTCGCACTCTACGAGCACAAGGTGTTCGTGCAGGGCATGATCTGGAACCTCAATTCCTTCGACCAGTGGGGGGTGGAACTGGGTAAGCAGCTGGCACAGAAAATCCTGCCGGAACTTGCCGGCACGGCAGCCATCTCCTCCCACGATTCCTCAACCAACGGGCTGATCAATTACTTCAAGGGATGCAGGGGTTAGAACGCCACGCCGGAGGATGGATGCCGCCCACCGCAGTTGCCTTGTCGGGCTACTCTTTAAGCAGGACGCTTTCGGCCAGCACATCCACCCCATGCAGGGGCGTAATGGCGCGGGCAGGGATATTGGCTCCGGCGCGCCAGTTCATCACGACTTCATGCTTGCTTTCCCCCGTCACCAGGAACAACACCTGCTTTGCCTGGCTCAAGCGCCAGGCGCTCAAGCTTACCCGCTCCGCCGGGGCCTTGGGCGCATCGAATACCGGCAGAGCCACAGGAGAATCCACCCCTTGGCCCCAATCGTTGCCGGGGAACAGGCTGGCAGTATGGCCATCCTCGCCCAACCCGAGCAGCACCAGATCGAACTCTCCAACCGGCTGCAAGGTAGCGGAATAAACTGCTGCAGCTGCTTTTGCACCCATTTCAGCCGGAATTACATAAACCTGCTTTTGCGGAACCGGAACATGGTCCAGCCAGGCATCCCGCGCCATGGCGCTGTTGCGTTCGGGGTCGGCGGCAGGCAAGCAGCGCTCGTCGCCGAAATAGATATGCCAGGCTGCCCAGTTGGTCTTTAAAGCACGCAGCCTCTCATACAGGGCACGCGGGGTATTGCCGCCGGCCAGCACCAGACGGAAGGCGCCGGAGTCCGTAATTGCCTGCTCGGCGGCACGAGCAATCATGCTGACGGCTTCAGTCTGCAAGGACTGCACCGAAGAAAAAAGATACCAGCGGCAAAGTTGCGGGGGGGTCATATCTTCACCATGGAACAAGCCGCCGCATCACGGTTCCATCCATACTACCGAAGCCGATCATGCAGATATTCATGCTGCCTTCCTTTCCCATTACATCTCTTAGTATAGATCAGGAAAGCGAATGCAGAGCCCTATCCAATTCGGGTGGGCGCTACGATCTGCAACAAAAAAAAGATTGCGGCAAACGGATGCTCAGCTAAGGCGAAACTCAGGAAATTCTCATACCTTGATGTAAACCCAGTCCTCCTTCAGGCGCAGGGTAATCTGGTCCAAGGCGGAGGAGGCAACCCCGGTATGCGGTAGCAGTTGCACGTCCACCCCTTTTTCCTGGAGTTTCTTGATGGTCTGGCCGCAAGCCATGAAACCGAGGTTGGGATATTTTTCCTGCATCAAGCCGATACGCTTGGCATAGGGAGAGACATCCGCGCGCAGCAAATCGACACCCCCGCCATTGGCAACGATTTCAACCTGGAGTTTTCGGCCGGACCGCCGAGAGCTATCCAGCAGGCTCTCGGTTTCGTCCAGGGCCGTCTTGAGCCGGACCGGATTGGATGAACCCACGTGAACAATGATTTTTTGGGGCTCCGCCCCGACATCGTTGCGCTGCACGCTCTGGAGCAGGCGCCTCATTTCTCTGTCGCCCCCCATCCCTGTCCAGGTGTGGGCGAACCAGCCGGAGGCTCCGCCGATGCACAGCAGCAGGCAAGCAACCAGCGCCTGAAGATGAGATGTACGCAAACGTCGCCCTTTCACCGCCGATCTGCCACGGGTGGGAGGGTGCTCGTAGGCGTGCCGCATCCTCTCCTTCAGCCCGCGCAGTTCACACACCCGTTCCTTCAGACCATCATCATGCTCGATCGCATCGAAGGCTTGGCTTTTCTCAGCCCCGTCGAGTTGATCATCTACAAATGCATTGAGGAATTCATCTGAAACGCCTTGATCATCCCGCTTCATTTTATTCTCCTGATTTGTCTGGTCGGCGCGGACTGCACTGAGGCAAGTTCCTGCAACATTTCCTTCAACGCCCGCCGCGCACGACACAAGCGGCTCATCACGGTGCCGACCGGAATCTCCAGGATGGCGGCAACCTCTGCATAGGAAAATTCTTCCAGATCCACCAGCGTCAGCACCTGGCGCTGGCCCAGCGCGAGCCTGGCTACCGCCCCGCGCACCCGGCCCACAATCTGGGTCTGCGCATGCTCATCTTCCGGTGTGGTTTCGTGCACACAGCGGTAATCCTCTATTTCATCAATATCCTCCATCTCCCGGTGTTGCCGGAAATGATCGCGCCAGCAGTTGGTCAGGATGCTGAACAGCCAGCTGTTCAGCAGTTCCGGGGCACGCAACTGACTCGCATTTTTCAGCGCTTTGGACAATGTTTCCTGCACCAGATCATCCGCCAGCGCCACATCATGGCTCCAGGAATACGCAACCCGGTACAGGCGTACCCGGCTTTGCTCCAATTGGTCGTGGAAGACATGGGATCGGCAGAACAGGGAAAGGATTTTCATCGTATCGGAATATCGGCCTGAAAATTGAACATATAAAGTATACGACGTGGCAGCCAACGAAAATATTCCATTGCCGGTGAATTATTTAATTTTTAAAAAAAGAGGAATAAAAATCCCGCTCCAGCCGTCCACAATTGCAGTGGCAGTACACCGCTACAACTCAATTATTACAAATGGAGGCAACACATAATGAAATACCTACGTCAATTCCAGGTCATGGCCACTGCTTTCGCTCTGACACTGTCATTCGCTTCGAGCGCCGCCCAGGCCGTCGAAGCACCTGCCCCGCAAGCAGCCGCGGAGAAGCAAAAAGTAGTATTCCAGGTCAGCGCAGGCGACCCGCAAACCTGGAATCTGACACTCAACACCGCCAAGAATGTGCAGAAGGAACTGGGCGCCAAGAATGTGGACGTTGAAATCGTCGTCTTTGGCCCCGGCATCGGCATGCTCAAATTCGACTCGGCGGTGGCAAACCGGATCGACGAAGCAGCGGGTGACGGCGTCAAGATCGTCGCCTGCGAAAACACCATGAAAGCACAGAAACTGACAAAAGACGACATGCTCGCCTCCGCTGGCTATGTGCCTGCCGGCGTGATCGAGCTGATGAAAAAACAGAAAGAAGGCTACGCCTACATTCGCCCCTAAAACGGCAAAGCGTCTAGGCCGACCAAATCAATATTAAAACAACACCCTTCAGGAGAGGATATATGAAAAAAACCATACTGGCCGCCGCATTGGTCGCCGCTTTCTGGCATGCGCCCGCATCTTTTGCTACCAACTGGTTCCAGCTGCAGAACAACGAGCAGCCGGGCGCCGCACCCTATACTTTCTGGGGCTTCATCCAGCCCACCTATACGAAGAACGAAGGCGGCACAGTCAGCGGCATTCCCGCTACAGTCGTATCCCCGGTAAACGGCGCCAATGTTGCGGTTCCCGCGGCACTGCGGGCCTACAATGGCCAAACTGCCCTGTTCAATCTGGTGGGTCCTGATCTCGCCCATAGTGACCAGCTGCAGATGTTCCGCGCACGCCCCGGCGTGCGTGGCGTGATTCCAGGAACGGACGAGAAGATCAACTATTTCGCCCTGGCCGAACTCGGCAACAACGCCCTGACCCGCGAAAGGCAAGCAGTGCTCACTGACGCCACGGTGACTTTCAATTACATCCCCGGCGCACGCATCCGCGTCGGTCTGGGCCGCCTCCCGCTCGGCGAGGAAGCCATGCAAGGCGTCCAGATCATGGATTACATCAATTTCACCACCGTCACCGACCAACTGCTCAACGAGCGGTTCGTGGCACCCTACGTTAATGCCCCTGGGAGAACCTCGCCAGCAGTGGTGGGCGCGCCGATGGCGATGTCGCAACTCAAAGGCGCCTTTGGCGGATTCCGCGATGTCGGCGTCGAGGTGTACGACTGGTTCAACCGGGGCAGATGGGAATATGCCTATGCGCTGATGGCCAGCCAGGCCAATGGCATCGATTTCAGTGACGACCTCAACAGCGGCATCACGATGTGACCGCACGCGTGCAGGCCGCCTACGTGTTCCAGAGCAACGGCCCGAAACGGGAAGACGTCATGGCTTACGCCTGGCATCAGGAAGGCAAGCGCGCCTATGGCGGCACCGACTACGCCCGCATCCGCGAAGGCATCGGCGCCAAGTACCTGCGCAACGGCGTGCGGGTGGGCGGCGAATACATGCGCGCCAAAGGCATGATCTACGTGGCGCCCACGCCGCAATTCAACGACATCGGCGCCCCTGCCTACGAACCGGTCGATTTTGTGGCGCTAGATTCCAGCAACAAGGCCGACGGCTATTATCTGGACGTGGGCTGGAAGTTTGCGCCGAAATGGGAAGTGGACCTGCGCTATGACGAGCTCAGCAAAATGACGAATTCGGCCTACGACGAACGCAAGGCCAGCACCTGGACCTTGGGCGGCCAGTATTTCTACAGCCCCAAACTGCGCTTTGCGCTGAACTACGAAATCCGCGACATCAAGGTCGTTCACCCTGAGGCGCAACTTACCAACGGACAAAAAATCCAGGGCACAGCCGCGGAAATCATCGGCGGATCGGTAGGCGACCGGCTCAGCGCGCAGATGACCTGGGTTTTCTGACAGTATTAATAGCACCTCTGCACGGGGCCGCGAGCCCGGCCTTTCCTGGCTGGCTCGCGGCCCTTTCTCTCGCGGAATACCAGGCAAATAACGCATTCTGATATAATCAGCCGAAATTCAACGGTGATTTTCATGCCCGGCCCAAGCTCAAAAATATCGAAAAAATCCCTGAAAGTTCTTTTCGTCACGCCGGAAATCTACCCCCTGATCAAGACCGGCGGATTGGCCGATGTCAGCGGCGCACTGCCCGCCGCCCTGCGCGAATTGGGCGTGGATGTCCGGGTACTGGTGCCGGGTTACCCAAAAATCATGGCCGGCGCCAGGAACAAGCGGCTGCGCCACACTTTTCACGACCTGCCCGAAGCCGACGAAGTAAACCTGCTATCGGCCTCGCTACCGGGCAGTGGAGTGCCGCTCCTGATCATCGACTGCCCGGCACTCTACCAGCGCGACGGCGGCCCCTACCAGAACCCTGCCGGCGTCGACTGGCCGGACAACGCCCAGCGCTTCGCCCTGCTTTCCCGGATCGGCGCCATTCTTGGCAGCGATGCCTCGCCCCTCTCGTTCCGCCCCGATATCGTCCACTGCAACGACTGGCAAAGCGCCCTGATACCCGCTTTCCTGAACTTCATGCCGGGCAAGAAGGCTGCGACGGTAATGACCATCCACAACCTCGCCTTCCAAGGCATTTTTCCTGCGGAAACCTTCGGCCAGTCCGGCCTGCCGCCAGAAAGCTTCAACATGGAAGGGGTGGAATACTACGGCAATTTCTCCTTTCTCAAGGCTGGCCTCTACTATGCCGACCAGATCACCACGGTTAGTCCTACCTACGCCCGGGAAATCCAGCTGGAAGCCCTTGGCTTCGGCATGCAGGGATTACTCGCTCGCCGCAGCAACAAACTGACTGGGATCGTCAACGGCATCGACACGAACGACTGGAACCCCGCCACGGACCCGCATCTGGCCCAGAACTACGACGCCGCCAACCTGGCCGGCAAGGCCGCCAACAAGCGCGCCCTGCAGGAAAAGATGGGGCTGCCGCCTGACCCGGACATCCCTCTGCTCGGCGTGATCAGCCGCATCACCCACCAGAAGGGGGTGGACCTGCTGCTGGATATTGCGCCGCGACTGCTCGAAGAACCGGCGCAAATCGTGCTGCTTGGAACGGGCGATGCAGAGCTGGAAGACCGCTTCCGCCAGCTCGTCCAGGCACATCCGGGGCGGGTCGGCATCATGATCGGCTTCGACGAGGTGTTGTCGCACCTGATAGAGGCCGGCACGGACCTGTTCCTGATGCCGTCACGCTTCGAACCCTGCGGCCTCAACCAGATGTACAGCCAGCGCTACGGCACCCCGCCAGTCGCGCACGCCACCGGCGGCTTGGCGGACACGGTAGCGGACGGGATCAGCGGCTTCGTATTCGAGCCGATGACCGCAGAGGATTTTTACGGCTGCATCCGGCGTGCGCTCGCCGCCTACCGCGACAAGAAAGCCTGGCGCCAGATTCAGCGCAACGGCATGACGCGGGATTTCAGCTGGAAAAAAAGCGCCGAGGATTATCTGGCGCTGTATGGATCTATGTAATTCAGCTTAGTTGGATGCGTGGGCGGCGAGTATTGCGTGCAATCAGGAAAATTACCCGAAGCGGCCCCTTTAGTTTGGACATTTTCCCTCCTGACGATTTGACAGGTCCCGATTTCATTCCTATGCTGAAATCTCGGATCGAAATTGCCGGCTGGCGATAAATCGCGTGGCTTTTTCGATCGACCTGATTACCCCACAGGCTACAGGAGGGCATCATGAGATCGCTCAAACACGTTTTCATCGGCTTTCTGATCGCCTCATTCACATTCATCGGCATCGTGCAAACGGCCGGCGCAGCCCTGATCGACACCAGCCGGGTCGCTACCCTCAACACCGGGGAAGGCGACAGGGCGTCCATCGTCGCCAAACTCGATCGACCTGAAATCCAGGCACAGTTCGAGAAACTGGGTATCAGCAAGGCAGACGCGCAAGACCGGGCGGCTGCATTGACCGACGAACAGGCCGCTTCCCTGCGCCACAAAATCGAGAGCTTGCCGGCGGGCGGCGATAGCGTCCTCGGTGTCCTGCTGCTGATTTTCGTCATCCTGCTCGTTACCGACATTCTCGGCTTGACCAAGGTCTTCTCATTCACCCGCTCGCGATAGGCAACGGGACATATCGATTGAAGGATTTTTTCGAGGAAAGGATGGCGATGAAGACTTTACGTTTCCTGCTGCTCTTTTTTATCCTGCTTGCTGCGCCGGCCACAGCCTTGGCAGCGAAGGATGAGCCTCCCGATGTGCTCGCCAAACGCACCACCGAGGAAGTGTTGACGATCATCCGGCAAGATAGCGAAATCAAGCACAACCGGAAAAAACTGTTCGCCCTGATCGACGCCAAGGTTCTACCGCACTTCGATTTCACCCATATGACCCGGCTCGCGGTCGGGCGGCACTGGTCTGGCGCCACGCCCCAGCAGCAGCAGGATCTGGTCAGGGAATTCCGCACCCTGCTGGTCCGCACCTACTCGACCGCCCTGACTAATTACAAGAATCAGAAAGTAGTGTTCAAGCCCTTGCACATGCAACCCGGCGAGACCGATGTCACCATCAAAACCGAATCCATTCAGTCCGGTGAAAAGCCGATCCCGATCGATTACATGATGGAAAAATCGCCCGCCGGTTGGAAAGTCTATGATATCGCCGTGGACAACGTCAGCCTGATCACCAACTATCGCAGCAGTTTTTCCAGCGAGATCAATAAAAACGGGGTAGAAGGCCTGATCAAGGTGCTGAAAAACAAGAATCAGACTTCCGAAGCGGAAAAATAAACCTATAAACTGTTTTTTCAGGATTCATGACTTTTCGTCGGGGGCGGAGATTTCCGGCATCCATTCAGCCAGTCCGGCGCCGGCTTGTCGTAAAGGAAGTAGGCCGCATCCGTTTATTTCTGCTGCTGCATCTTGCTGTCGGCCGCTTTCGCTTCGCTGTAGCGGATGAATTCGGCCAGGTCGAGGCGGCCGTCATCGTTGACGTCGGCCGCCTTGAACGCCAGATCGTCCTTGTTCAAGGCTTGGAATTCTTCCAGCGACAAATAGCCATCCCCGTTCCGGTCGAATTTTCTGAATTCCTGTTTCAGTTTGGTCTGGCTTTTCTCTTCATCGCGGGTCTCGATGGCACCGACCTGAGCACACGAGGTCGCGCTTCCGATCATCAGGGCAATCAGGAAAAATGGAATAACATATTTCATTTTCGGGTTGTTCATGACTTTTCCTTTAGAAGGAACTCATCCTTAACTATAGCTCGAGTTTATGCGGATATCTTCCCCTGTCATTTCATCGGAAATAGAAACAACAGAAACAACAGAAACAACAGGGGACAGACCCTGAGGTTTCCCCTCAAATACCCACTGATGATCAATAGGTTATGCATCAAGAAAGGCATGCATGGCGCCGATATAGACCCCATCTCGGTGACCAAACGTCGATGGAGGTGGGCCATGCATGCAAAAAGGATTGTAGATG
>NZ_DATKTK010000031.1:0-39320 GCF_035531155.1 Sulfuricella sp.
CTGGTCGAGCATAGGCGTGTCGTGTTGTTTCTTAGCCATAGTTTTTTAATCTCCAAAAAAATTGAAACGGACGCAAGTTCCAGTCCTGCACGGCAAAGTTGCCAGCATCCTGAATTAATAAATCCTCAAAAGCCGGCGGCCTATACCCCGCCCGCTCCGCACGCTCCTTTATGATTTGCTTCTTTCACAAAAACTAAAGGAACCACGTCACCAGCTTTGAATACTACTGCCAACAAGGAATGACTTTCTACTGTCATCTTGGGTGGCGGATACTACCCATCCGGGTTATTCGCCACCCCCCTGCTTGGGATATACCCTGGCCACCTCTTGATTCCTGGCTGCCCTATCCCCATATAATACGGCAACGCAATGTTTACGAACCATTTAAGACGCAGAATCTTGAAGCCGTTGTTTCCGCGTCGAGACCCGGCAGTTTGCTAAATATTCGCGGCGAGGTCAAGCGGCGGATTGCTTAGCAACTTTCGTCTATCTGTTTTGATCAGGGTCTACGTTTAAGGATTGGTTCACGCAATGGCAATGGAAGAAACCACAAAAATCGACAAATTTACTGCCTCGCCCTTTCGGCAGGAAATTGAGCTGCACCACGTAGACCACGAAGCGGGCTTCTCCACGCTACGCGTAAGGATCCGCGAACTGAAACGTTTCACCGTCTTTGACATCGACGAACATACTGCCGAGCATTGGGGGCGCGCCTTGCTGGAATGGGCGGAAACCCGCAAGAAGGAAGGAGCACCAAAATAGGCTGGCCAATCGAAAGCGGCATGGTCAACCCCGAATTTGACAATGCCGCAGTAACCGAAGTTCACTTCGAACTGCAAGGCACTCTGCTGCCCCGGGATCACGGCTATCCGTTGTTCCTCGAACTATCGCGTCTGCTGCCCTGGCTACCCGACGAGACGCTGGCTGCGGTTCACCACATCCATGGCGCAGAAACAGGCAAGGACGACCTGCTTATATTGAACCGACGGGCCAAGCTTGTGATACGCATCCCCATACATCGAGAGGCTGACCTGGCGATTCTGTCTGGCCAGACCCTCATGATCGGCGGCTTCAAGCTGACCATCGGCAAGGGCAAGACCAAGCCGCTGGCACGCCACTCTCCACTGTATGCTCACTGCGTCACCACCGGCAGCATGGATGAGGAAGGCTTTGCCAGCGACATCATCCGCATATTGGATGAACTTAAGATCACCTGCCGCTTCATCTGCGGCCGGCGTCAAACCATCACCACCGCCGATGGCGTGGCCTATGGCTATAGCCTGCTGCTGCACGAACTACCGGTGGAACAATCCATCCTGGTGCAACAGCGCGGCATGGGCGGCAATCGCAAAATCGGCTGCGGCATCTTCATCCCGCACAAATCCACCAACGCTCTGGTGTAGAATACCCCCACATTTTTTGTAACCCGCAAACTTTCAAAGGAGGAATCATAATGGCATACGAAGTAAACGGCGTTGAGTTTGAAACCGATGAGGAAGGCTATCTGGTTGAACCGAACTACAGTGACGAGATTGTCCCCATGATCGCCGCAGCGGAAGGCCTCGCGATGAACGATGAACGCTGGGCAATCGTCAAGTACATGCGTGAGCAATACAAGGAGCATGGCCACACCCCCAACTTCCGCGCGATGCTGAAAGACTGGGAAAAGATTCGCCCCGGCACCGACAGCAAATACCTCTACACCCAGTTTCCCGAAATGCCGGCCAAACAGGCTGCCAAGGTAGCTGGCCTGCCCAAGCCTTACGGCAAGGGCGGATACTAACGTCTGGCAATGGGTAATGGGCGATGGGTGTAACCCGCGCCCTACCCTACTCCTCCCGCATCACTCATCACCCCATGAAGTTCACCACTCTAGTTTCCACAGAGGAACTGGCTCAGCATCTTGGCGACCCGGGCTGGATCGTCTTTGACTGCCGCTTCACGCTCACCGATCCGGAAGCGGGGCGTCGCGCTTACCTGCACGGCCACATCCCGGGAGCACGCTACGCCCACCTGGACGATGACCTCTCATCCCCGATTACACCCACCAGCGGCCGTCACCCGCTGCCCAGTCCGCAGCTTCTGAGCGAAAAACTGGGACTCTGGGGAGTGGACAACACCAAACAAGTCGTCGTCTACGATGACAGTTTCGGCTCTATGGCGGTAAGAATGTGGTGGCTATTACGCTGGCTGGGCCACGATGCCGTAGCCCTGCTCGATGGCGGTCTACCCAAGTGGATGCGGCAGAAGCTGCCCGTCGCCACCGATCTACCCGAAATTATTCCGACCCAATTCATTCCCCGTCTGCAGAACGCGATGTGGGCGGACGTTACTGAAGTGGACCAGGCCCGGCAGAACCACAACCGGGTGATCATCGATGCCCGGCCGGAAGATCGCTTCAGCGGCGAACGCGAACCGCTGGACAAGGTGGCGGGACACATCCCCGGCTCCATCAACTGGACTTTCGAGGAAAACATCGATTTCGACGGCACCTACCTGCCCGCAGAGGAACTGCGCACCGCCTACCTCAACCTGCTGCACGGCGTTCCGCCAGAGCAAACGATCCACTCTTGCGGCTCCGGCGTGACCGCCTGCCACAATATCCTGGCCATGGAAATTGCCGGATTGCCGGGCGGCAAGCTCTATCCCGGCTCGTGGAGCGAGTGGATCACCGATACGTCCCGTCCGGTAGCCACAGGAGAATGAAATGAAACCGATTCGAATCAAAACCAACTGGTTCAAGAAAGATGGGCAACCCAAGGATCCCACAGAAACCGCCTCGGTGCTGGCCATGATCCTGTGGCGCATGGCGGACAGGTTCACCATCAACCTGTCAAAAGCGGATTACGACATCATCACGCCTCAGCGCGGTTTTGTCCTGATGGCCGAGTTCCTCGCCTTCGAGGTACAGTACGCCGACCGCCTCGCCTACAATCGTATCGATGATGCAACGCGTACCGCCTTCATCCAGGCGCTGGCCAAGCGATTATCCGAAATGATGGAAGAAAACATCCTCGAAATCGCGCCGAATAACGACGAAGGTTACGATTACAAAGCCGGCTTCATCGACCTGCTCAACCGTCGCCTGGTGGATTACGCCACCTTCGACCTGGTTGACGAGAAACCCGGATTCGCCACGCTGCGCTACCTTGGCAACTGCATCCGCGAGGTCATGGATAAGCGCGACCAGCCATGGATCATCGACCAGATCATGGAAATCGAATCGCCGGAAGCGGTAGAAACCATCAAAAAAACGATGCGCGGCCTGCTGGAAACCGAAGAAGAGTACCCGCCTCTACCCCCTCTGGAATAAACCTCTCCAATCAGGATGCACTCCACGCCTCATCCAATAGACTGACTCAGCTCGGATCCTGGTATTCCCCCTCCAGCAGCTTGGCTTGCGCCGCCGCCAGACGTGCGATCGGCACGCGCGGGCCGGAACAGGACACGTAGCTGAGGCCGATGTGGTGACAGAAGTGGATCGAGCCGGGATGTCCGCCATGCTCGCCGCAGATCCCCATCTTGAGATCAGGGTTGGTCTGGCGTCCTCTCTCTACCGCCATCTTCATCAGCTGCCCCACTCCTTTAATGTCCAGCACCTCGAACGGGTTGTCCTCCAGGATGCCGGTCTCGGTGTAGGCCGGCAAAAACTTGTTTTCAGCATCCTCGCGGCTGAAGGAGAAGGTCGCCTGGGTCAGGTCGTTGGTGCCGAACGAGAAAAACTCCGCGGTTTCCGCCATGCGCCCGGCGCGTACGCAGGCGCGCACCACTTCGAGCATGCTGCCGAACTTGAATTTCACGTTGATGCCATGGGTCAGTTCAACCACCTTGTGGATGCGCTGGACATAGCTGTGGATGCGCTTGAGTTCTTCCACCGTGGCCACCTGCGGCACCATGATTTCGGGATAGATTTCGATTCCCTCCCTGGCGCATAGAGCGGCCGCCTCCAGAATCGCCTGGATCTGCATCGAGTAGATTTCAGGATAGGTAATCCCCAGGCGCACGCCGCGGTGTCCCAGCATGGGATTGACTTCCGCCAGTGCCCGCACCTTTTTCAGGATCGCCTCCTTCTTGCCGATCACATCCTCTTCCAGGTGCGATTCTTTGAAGGTATGCAATCCGCCCATCAGCTTCAGCAGGCCGTCGGCGTATTGCTGGTAGAGCTTGGGATTGAGCAGCTTGAGGGTTTCCGGCAGCTCCTCCAAGCCCTTGATGGTGTCGCGCAGCTGGTGCAGGTGGGCGATTTCCAGCTCGAGCTGCGCGGCGGTGGGCAGAAACTCGTGCATCGGCGGGTCGAGCAGGCGCACCGTCACCGGCAGCCCCTTCATCGCCTTGAAAATATCCTTGAAGTCGGAACGCTGGATCGGCAACAGCCGGTCGAGCGCGGCCTGACGCTGTTCCGGCGTTTCCGCCAGGATCATTTCCTGCACGATGGGCAAGCGGTCGGTGCTGTTGAACATGCGCTCGGTGCGACACAGGCCGATGCCCATGGCGCCGAAGCCGCGCGCCTTGGCGGCGGCTTCGGGCGTGTCGGCGTTGGCCAGCACCCTGAGGCGCGCAACCTCGTCAGCCCAGGCCAACAGAGTGGCCATTTCCTCCGAGAATTCCGCCTCCACGGTCGGCACTTCGCCGGCGTAAACGTGGCCGGTACTGCCGTCGATGGTGATCACGTCGCCTTCCTGCAGCGTGGTGTCGCCGATCTGGGCGCTGCGTAATTTGTCGTTGATCACGATCTGCTCGCAGCCGGACACGCAGGGCTTGCCCATGCCGCGCGCCACCACTGCGGCGTGCGAGGTCTTGCCGCCGCGGCTGGTAAGGATGCCCTGTGCCTGGAAGAAGCCGTGGATATCCTCGGGCTTGGTTTCCTCGCGCACCAGGATGATTTTCTCGCCGGTACGGCCGCGGATTTCGGCGCTGTCGGCGTCGAACACGATCTTGCCGGAAGCCGCGCCAGGCGATGCCGGCAGCCCCTGTGCCAGCGACTTGCCGTGGAAATTAGGCGACAGCTGCGGCACCAGCAGCTGCTCCAGGATCAAGGGCTCGATCCGCAGCAGCGCGCGCTCCTTCGTGATCAGCCCTTCCTGGAACATTTCCACCGAGGTGCGCACCATGGCTCGGGCGTTCATCTTGCCGTTGCGGGTTTGCAGGCAGTAGAGCGTGCCTTTCTCGATGGTAAACTCGAAATCCTGCACTTCGTGGTAGTGCGACTCCAGCCGGTTGTGCAGTTCCATCAGCTGCCGGTAGATCTCCGGCATTTCGTCGGCCATCTCGGCGATCGGCTTGGGCGTGCGTATGCCCGCCACCACATCCTCGCCTTGCGCGTTGGTGAGGTATTCGCCGTAGATCACATTCTCGCCGGTGCCGGGGTTGCGGGTAAAGCCCACGCCCGTGCCGGAATCGTTGCCCATGTTGCCGAACACCATGGTGCAAACGTTGACTGCGGTGCCGTTGGCCTGCTCTTTGGTGATCCTGAACTGCTTGCGATAGTCCACCGCGCGCTTGCCCGACCAGGAGCGGAACACCGCTCCCACCGAGATTTCCAGTTGCTCATACGGGTCCTGGGGGAAAGGCTTGCCGCTGTGGCGCTCGACGATGGAAAGAAACTCTCCGGCCAGCTCCTTGAGGTGTGCGGCAGTCAGGTCCACGTCCAGCGGTGCGCCATATTTTCTCTTGATCGCCGCCATCCGTTCATCGAAATGCTCGTCGGCGATACCCAGCGCAATCTTGCCGAACAACTGGATGAAGCGGCGGTAGGCGTCGTAAGCAAAGCGCTCGTTGCCGGTCTGCCTGATCAGGCCCGGCAGCGAAATTTCGTTGAGACCGAGGTTGAGGATGGTGTCCATCATCCCTGGCATCGACATCGCCGAGCCGGAACGCACCGAAACCAGCAGGGGGTTTTCGCCGCTGCCGAAACCCTTGCCGGTTTTCTTTTCCAGCGCCGCCATGTGGCTTTTGATATCGTCCATCAGCCCGTCCGGCAGCTGGTTCTTCTCCAGATAGGCCAGACAGGCCTCGGTGGTGATGCTAAAACCCGGCGGCACATTCAGCCCGATCTGCGTCATCTCGCACAGATTGGCGCCCTTGCCGCCCAGCAGCAACTTGTTTTTTCCGTCGCCTTCTTCGAATGCGTAAATATATTTTTTCCCGCTCATGGCTGGCGCCCCTTAAAATTTTTATGGGAATATAGACGAATTAAATGATATCACGGGCACAAAGAAAAATGCGCCCCACAAAAACACCTTAACAAATTCTCATCGAGAATATGAGTGCGGAAAAACAAGCGGCAGAGATAATAAATATAATTATTCTTATATTATTCAATAAATAAAGAAGTTACAGAGCATCACACAAACGTCAATATTTATCTAACTCATTTATATAACATATCTTTCAGCTAATTGGCATACCGGATACCGTTCTGCGGTATTTTCGATAGCCGAAAAAAACCGCGGGGCGACCGGACGACACAACTCAAAACCCAACCGGATGTCATGCCTTTGACACCGTCTTGGCCGGCTCCGGCGCTACCACTACGCGGTTACGGCCCTGCTGCTTGGCGGTGTACAGCGCTTCATCCGCAGCCCGTAATGCAGCCTGCCATGAAGCGCCATGCTTTGGAAAGGTTGCAACACCTAGGGAAAGCGTCACCTGCGGCAACAACTTTCCGCTATATTCCAGGTTTATTTCCGTGAATGCGCTGCGCCATTGTTCGGCTCGCAGCAACGTCATCTCCGTCGATGCTCCCGGCAAGATAACGACAAATTCCTCGCCGCCGTAGCGGCAGGCGATATCGACGCCGCGTATATGGCTCTGCAGGAAACGACCGGCCTCCCGCAACACCGCGTCCCCAGCCTGATGGCCAAAGGTGTCGTTAAAATTCTTGAAGTGGTCGATATCGACCATGACAATGCTGAAAGGTGAACCGCTACGCTGGGCCTGCAGCTCTTCTCTCATTATCATTTCTTCCATGTGCCGGCGATTGTAAAGACCCGTGAGGGGGTCTTGAATCGACAGCGCCAACAAGGTTTCATGCAGCCGGATATTCGCGATGGCGAGCGCCGTGCGTTCCGCCAGATTTTCAGCGAGCTGCAGGAGGCTGACGCGCTCCCGCTCCTGTATCTCCTGGTCCGGGTCCAGCCATGCCGCCAAGCCTCTCAGGTGCAGAATTCCCATGGTCTCGGCATGCGCCGTCAAGGGGATGCAGATATAGTCCCGCAGGGCGCCTCCACCTACGTGGCGGCAATAGGGCCCTGGATGGGAGGGGCCAACCACGTAGGCTCTTCCACCGCGCAGTGCCCAGCAGTCTTCCGGCGCGAAGGTCAGTTCCGCAGGGGGAATCTCGCCCCAGACTATGCTGGCATCAACCGCGCCACGCGCCGAACTGGTCATGAACAGGCCACCCGCTGAGGCGTTGAAAAATTCCTGCGCAAAACGGGAAACCACCGTGTTGGCTTCCTCGGCAGTCAGGCAGCTTTGCAGCAGATTGCTCATTTCACTGAGCTTGGTCATTTGCGACGAATGCCGTTGCAGCACGTCCAGCGAACCTTCCAATCGCTTCTTGGTGGTTTCAAGCTGCGTGGTTCTTTCCGCCACGCGCAACTCAAGTTCCTCGTTGAGTCGTCGGACTTCCTCTATCGCATGTGTGCGCTCCATTTCACGCCTGTCGAGTGCTTCTGACATTCCATCAAAGGCTTCGGCCAGTTGCCCCAGCTCGTCCTGGCTATGGGCAATGCCGCTGCGCGCACCGAGGTTGCCGGCGCGCATCAGCTCTGCCGCCTTTCCCAAGCGGGACACGCGCCGCAGAATGAGCCTGTCGTTGCCCATCCAGACAATGGCGATGACCAGCAGGATGGCGATCAATAAAATTGCGGTCTGCTGATAAAGGAGAGGCTTGGCAGCAAGAATGACAGCCGACTCAGGAACACCCACAGCCAGATAGGTGATTCGTTCCGGCGAGCGAGATACCGAGGCAAACGCAAGCAGGGAAGGCACGCCATCCAACCCGGTAACCTGAGCGACGCCTTCGCCGCCTTTGGCCTGTATGGTTCTCAGCAGCAGGCTATCCGGCATGGACTTTCCGGTTAGCCCGGCTGGATCGGGAAATCTGGCAAGAACCCGCCCCCTGTCGTTTAAGAAGGTCATGGTGGCACCTTCATAGGGAAGCGCCGAGATGAGCCGTTTGTTTGCATGCAACAAATCAACAGAGGCGAATACGACTCCACGCATATTGCCGCTCGGATCCTGAATCGGCATGCCGAAATTGACCGATGGCCAGCCTGAAACCACCCCACCGAAGTAATCTCCCACGGCGAAAGCGCGCGTTTTCATCGCTCGCTGAAAAAAATCCAGGTCGGAAAATTTGACGGGTGATTTCACGGGAACCGCGCTGCAAACCAGCTCGCCTTCAGGGCTGATCAAACCGATATTGATGTACCCTGGAAAGCCCTGCATCATCCCGGACAGGACGGCATCGCAGCTTTCAGGCGCAACGGCTCTGATTGTGGGAAACCGAATCAGGGCTTCGAGCAGGTTGTGCGCCTCGACAGTTAACTGCTTCTGATTGGCGGACACCAGCTTTACCACGCGCATGACGTCAGCCTGCACCTCAGCAACTTGCTGGTTGAATATGTGCAACGAGCTGTAGACCGTCAACCCGAGCGAAGGGATGGGAGCCAACAGAATGAGGATCACCAGGCGGTTTCTCAGCGCGGAGAATAATCCGATTTTCATATTGTCAACACCAGAAGATCCATTCCGGGGAGCCATGCTCCTCAGCAATAAAATATGCCTCCGGGCAAATGCCGCGCGCACAGAGATGAGGATGCTTCTGTATTTATAGTGCAACCAGGAAAAGATTTGTGGCTAAGGGATTTCAAGCATCCGCTCCTCCAACGCAACCTTGAACTTGAGGCTACCCCATCAGTATAAAGCCAACCGGGGCATCACTAACGATCATTGACTGACCGTAATCTATAATTAGGCATGAGAAATTCGCCTTCGCGAGCCCCACCGCGTCATCAGGGGAAACCCAGCATCTCCGCCAGGAGGCAGCCATGACCATTAAACTCTTACAGATGGCCCTGCTTGCCCTAGGGCTTGCATCAATCCTCGCAGCTGCGGAGCCGATCGCCGATCGCTGCGCCAAGCGCGCCCCCGCCGCCGACCTCTCCGGCTGTTCCTTCGCCGGGCTCGACCTTACCGGCGCCCATTTATCCGGCGCAAAACTTGAAAACGCCAACCTGCGCGGAGCTCGCCTCGATGGTGCCGATCTGCGCGGCGCCAACCTGAAATGGGCAAACCTCAGCCGCGCCAGCCTGCGCAATGCCGACCTCAGGGAAGCGGATTTATTCCATGCCACCTTCGACGAGGCGGACATGAGTGGCGCGCGTGTCGGCAAGGCCAATCTTTTCGGTGCCAATCTCATTGGCACCCGGGCAACCGGTGCAGACTTCTCCGGCGCCTATCTCAAGGACGTACTGATGGAAGGGATCGACCTGTCGGGCGGCTCCCTGGCGGATACCTACATGCTTCGTGGAGTGATAACCGGCGGACGCTTCGTGAACACCAACCTCTCCCGCGCCGACATGACCGGGGCAGCGGCAGAAGAATGCGATTTTACCCATGCCGACCTCTCGGGAACCCGTCTCCTGGGCGCGTCGCTGCGTGGCGCCATATTCAAGAACACCCAGCTAAAGGGCGCCGACTTTTCCAACGCGGACCTGTTCAATGCCGTCTTCGATGGCGCCCACGACCTGCCTCCATCGCTGATAGAGGCGGTGGAAAGGCGGTTAGGCTTCAAGCCGGAATGATTGAAGATCAGTTCGAAACTTTGGTTGTTTGCAGCGCCTCGACCTTCAGGTTGACCGGCTTGCCCTTGCGCGCACGCTTGGTCACCTCGAACTGCGGCGCCTCCTCGATCGTTCGTCCTCTCCTGACTCCCTTCAGGATCAGCGCATCGGCGAAAACGCCGACGAGCTTCAAGGCCTCCTGCTTCTCCAGACCCATCAGGATCACTCCGCGGCCCTTCGGCATTTGTTTGACCTCACCCAGAGGAAACACCAGCAGCTTGTCGCCACTCGACACGCAAGCCACGTAAAGCAGGCCGCCTTTCTGGATCCTGGCCGGAGGCAACACCTGTTCGCCCTCCTCCAGCGTCATCAGCAACTTGCCGCCCTTCTGACGCGAGGCCATATCCGCGATCGTAGCGATGAAACCGTAGCCGCCGGAATTCGACAACAGCACCCGGTCTTCCGCCTGCCCGGTCAGGGCGCTGACGATCTTCGTGCCGGGCTGCAGGCCCACCACGGAAGCGGCTGGCGCGCCGTCGCCTTTGCCGCCGGGAACCTGCGAGGCGGTAATGGTGTAGGCGCGTCCGTCCGAGCCGAGCAGGATCACCGCATCGGGGGAACGGCACTCGATCGCGACAAACAGCTTGTCGCCCTCCTTGAAGGAGAGCGTGGCCAGGTCGATGCCGTGCCCCTGGCGCTGGCGCAGCCAGCCCTTCTCGGACAGGATGACGGTCACCGGCTCGTCCAGCACGGCGGCTTCGGACAACGAGGCGCGCCTTTCCGGCTGGATCAGCGTGCGCCGGTCGTCGCCGAATTTCTTGATATCCTCGCGGATTTCCTTGGCGACCAGGGTCTTCATCCGGGCCGGGCTGGCTAGCAGGGATTCCAGCTTGGCGCGTTCCTTCAGCAGTTCGGCGATTTCCTGCTCGATCTTGATCCCTTCCAGGCGTGACAGCTGACGCAGCCGGATTTCCAGGATGTCGTCCGCCTGCCGCTCGGATAGGGAATATCGGGCGATCAAGGCCGGCTTCGGTTCGTCGGATTCGCGGATCAGCCGGATCACCTCGTCGATGTTCAGGAAAACGATGTGCCGCCCTTCCAGGATATGGACGCGGTCGTTGACCTTGCCGAGGCGGTGCCCCAGGCGCTTTTCCACCGTCGCAATCCTGAACTGGCACCATTCCGAAAAAATCGTGTAGAGCGATTTCTGCATCGGATTGCCGTCCAGCCCCACCTGGACGAGGTTGAACGACACCGTGGTTTCCAGGCTGGTGTAGGCGAGCAGGGTGCGGGCGAACTCGTCGCGGTCGATGCGCGAGCTTTTCGGCCCGAACACGATGCGCACCGACTGTTCCTTGTCCGATTCGTCGCGTGCCGTATCGAGCAGCGAGAGCAGCAGGGTCTTGGTCTGCGTCTGCCCCTGATCGACGGCCTTCTTGCCGAGCTTGGGCTGCGGGTTGGTCAGGGCTTCGATCTCCGACAGCACTTTCGCCGCCGACGCGCCGGGCGGCAGCTCCGTGATCACCAACTGCCATTGCCCACGCGCCATCTCCTCGAAGACGTAGCGCGCGCGCACCGCGATCGAGCCGCGGCCGCTGGTGTAGGCATTGCGGATTTCCTGCGGGCTGGAAAGGATCTGGCCGCCGCCGGGGAAATCCGGGCCGGGAATCATGTCGAGCATCTGCGCCTCGCTGAACGAGGGCGACTCGATCATCGTCGCGGCCACCTCGCACACTTCGCGCAGGTTGTGCGGCGGCACCTCGGTGGCGATTCCGACGCCGATGCCGGAGGCGCCGTTGAGCAGCAGGAAGGGCAGGCGCGCCGGCAACACCACGGGCTCCTCGAAGGAGCCGTCGTAATTCTGCCGGAAGCCAACCGTACCATGGTCCAGTTCGCCCAGCAACAGTTGCGCGATCGGCGTCAGCCGCACTTCAGTGTAGCGCATCGCCGCGGCAGAATCGCCGTCCAGGCTGCCGAAGTTTCCCTGACCATCGATCAGCGGGTAGCGCAGCGAGAAATCCTGCGCCATGCGCACCGCCGCCTCGTACACCGCGCTGTCCCCGTGCGGGTGGTATTTACCGATCACATCGCCGACGATGCGCGCCGACTTCTTGTGCGGCTTGTCCCATTCGTTGCCCATCTCGCGCATGGCATAGAGGATGCGACGCTGCACCGGCTTCTGGCCATCGCGCACGTCAGGGATGGCGCGCGACTTCGACACCGCCATCGCATAGGCGAGATAGGCCGCCTTGGCATAGTCCGCGAGGTCGTCCTGCGGCTCGGCGGCGGGCGGTTCGGCGGGCGGCTCCGGCGGTTCTGGAGGCTGTCCGGCAAGCGCCGTATCCTCGTCCGTCAGCGCTTCCAGTTGCTCGAAGAGATCGGGGGTGATGTTGTCTATTTCGTCCTTCATCTTGTCTCTTGTTTCAGGATTTACGATCAAAAATGCATTGTAGGATAGCAAGCCAGCCTGGATGGCGCCATAGGCGAAATCCAGAAGTTCAACAGCGCAGGGCCAGACCGAAGGATACGGGAAACCCCTTATTGCATCTGCAAAACCATGAACTATAAATACAATACTTACTTGGCATCAGGAGAAAATCATGAAATGCAATGTCGGCGGAATCGATCGCACCGGTCGTATCGTGATCGGAATAGTGTTGCTGCTTGTCGGGTTGGCAACCCCTCTCGATATGATATGGCGGGTAGTGGTGCTGATCGTTGCGGCCATCGCGCTCTTAACCGGAATCGTGCGATTCTGCCCGGTAAATGCGATTTTTGGTATCAATACCTGCGAACGTGAGGGAAAGGGATAGTAAGGTAGCCTGGATGGCGCCATAGGCGAAATCCAGGAATTCAACAGTGCAGGCCCCAGAGGGATTGCGCGCCCTGGGCTTCAGCCGGCAAAAGGCCCGTGCCTTGCGGGAACTCGCCGACGACGCCGAAGGGCGCGTGGACCTGGAAGGGGTTGCCGTCCTGGACAACGAAGCGGCAAAGAAGCGCTTGCTGGAACTGCACGGGGTGGGCCGCTGGGCCGCTGGACCGCTGGACTGTGAAGGGGTATGCCGGGCGGTAAAGCGCTGGCAGCCTACTTCCATCTGCTGCTGCATGGGCTGGCGGAAACGGGAGAGGTGGCGTGACAAACCAGGCTTCGGAACATCCGCCCACCGTGTTTACGATCGGGCATTCGACCCGGGAACTGGCAGACTTCATCCACCTGCTGCAAGCCCACGGCGTGACCCAAATAGCGGATGTGCGCAGCGTCCCCCGCTCGCGCCACAACCCCCAGTTCAACCGCGACACCCTGCCCGACGCGCTGCAGACCGCCGGCATCGGCTATGTCCACCTGCCGGGACTCGGCGGTCTGCGCCACTCCCGCGCCGATTCGCCCAACCTGGCCTGGCGCAACGCCTCGTTCCGCGGCTACGCGGACTACATGCAGACCGACGCGTTCGCGGAAAACCTGGAACAGTTGATCGAGCATGCCAAGCAAGAGCATATCGCCCTGATGTGCGCCGAAGCCGTGCCCTGGCGCTGTCACCGCTCCCTCATCGCCGACGCCCTCACGGTGCGCGGAATCCCAGTGGAAGACATCATGAGCGCCACACACCGCCAACCCCACACCCTCACACCCTGGGCGCGGGTGGACGGTAGCCGCATCACCTACCCCGCGGAGTGATATCTCAGCCCGTCGACTTAACCACCAGCTTGTTTTCAACCTCTTTTACGCCAGCCACGGCACCCGCTATTTCTTTGGCTTTATCGCTGTTTTGCTGCGTATCGACCGATCCGCTCAGCGTCACCACTCCTTTCATCGTGTCGACATTGATTTGCAAAACTTTGAGGCCCTCCTCGGCAAGAATGGCTGCTTTGACTTTAGCGGTAATCGCAGCATCATCGAACACCTCACCGGCTTTCTCGCTTTGCGCACCAAGCTTCTCTGCTGCCTGTTCCATTTTCTCGCCAGCTTTCTCAGCCGCCTGGTCAATTTTCTGGCCCGCCGTTTCTGCGGGCTTGGGCTTGTCGCATGCGACGAGCCCAGCGGCAATAGCCATTGAAACCACGACCAATTTAAATCTCTCCAAGGTATTCATTTACGATTCTCCAAATTATGTTTAGTAAATTGCCTGAAAATCACAAGCCTGACGCCTGATTCGGCGTGGATTTGTTTTTATGGCCTTCTGGCCGCAGGATTCTCAGGGCAAACGGGGTCGGTCGTCGCGGGTTTTGGTCCGCCCCAGGCTCGACTGTCCAACAACATGCCCCCCAAACCGCGACGAAGTCATCTGAACATCCGGCGACAGCTTGAACGTCACTTAAGCCGCATGTCGTTTTTGACGGATTTCACGCCCTTGACGCTGCGTGCAACTTCGACCGCCTTGTTGATGTCGGCCTGGGAGTTGACGAAACCGCCCAACTGAACCACGCCTTTGAAGGTTTCAACGTTGATCTCGGTCGTTTTCAGGGTGGGCTCGTTGAAAATCGCCGCCTTCACTTTGGTGGTGATGACAGCGTCGTCGACATACTCACCGGTTCCCTCATGCTTGGACGTCGATGCGCATCCGATCAGAGAAGCCAGCAAAATGGCGAAGAACAAGGTGGTGAACCGATTGAATAGTGTCATGGTTATCTCCTGATAAATGATTAATTCACGACTCCTCTCAATCGACGGGTACGATCAAGAGGTCTTTCTTACAACTTGCGTTGCAATATCATAAAGCTGGCATGGCATATCCTCCCCATTACCGATTGCATCGAAGCTGCAACCCAAAAATTCACCCATTGCGAAAAAATCAGGGCCGTGACAGGACACCGTTTTCAATCCGCACCCTGTCGCCCACCCTAAAATTAGTGCTCGTGCTTTGTGTCACTGTTTGATAGGACCCGTTGTCCATGCGGATAGTAAATTTATACACATCGCCTTTCCCCTTCTCCATCTGATGCCCGATATAAGCCCCGGCGGCGGCACCGCCGATGGTCGCAGCTGTTTGGCCTGTCCCAGAGCCCACCTGGCTGCCTAGTACCCCCCCAACCACGCCACCCGCCACGGTACCCACGCCGATACCGCTTCCACCTATACCTTCCTGTTTTACAAGTTCAATGGATTGCACTACGCCATATCCTGAGGAAACATTATCGGTGCGATTGCCCACTGTTCCGCACGCACCCAGCGCCAGGACAAAAAGCAAGCCAATCACCGATCCGAATCTATGCGCAGCCATAATCGACTCCTTAAAAGTCACCGAAAGCACAGCCGGTCGCACGGGCGGAGCAAAGGCGAGTCAGGTCTTTCTCCGCGGCACAACCGAATAACTAACCATAGGATAAAAAAAACGGGATTTCAAACGGGCGGGCTTAATCAGCCAGCGTAAAGGTTTCCGACAGAAAATCGCCCTTCCTTACCCAATGGCTTGGGGAAGGAAGGGCATGGAAGCTTTATTTGCTAGAGGGATGGGAAAATCCGCGGCCATCGACCTCGATCGCCGGGAGCACCGACCGCTGCTGTTTCGATTGAATGAATCAGCGGCGCGGCCCGCGAAATACTGGCTGTAGTGGATAGGGCAACAATCAACTATAGCCCGTAGTGTGATGTGCAATGCGAACCGCATCATACGCGCGAGGCGTCACTCGTCCGCTTCCACCAGATGGCCCGCCTCTTCCATCCAGGCCCGCCTTGAAGCGGCCTCGGATTTCGCCATCAGCTTGTTGAAGACTTCCCGGACATAGCCGGTGAAATCGTCCGTCCTCAAGGTCAGCAGGCGGCGCGCGTCGGGGTTGAGGGTAGTTTCCCACAGCTGCACCGGGTTCATTTCGCCCAAGCCCTTGAAGCGCGACACCTGCCACGAGCCTTCGCGCACCTTGTCGGCGCGCAGTCGATCCAGCGTGCCTTCCAGCTCGCCATCGTCGAGACAATAGAACTTGCGCGCCGGCTTGTTCTTGCCCTGGGCCGGCACGTCCACCCGGTACAGCGGCGGCTGCGCGACGCACACCCGACCGGCGCGGATCAGGGCGGGGAAGTGGCGGTAGAACAGGGTCAGCAGCAGCACCTGGATATGGCTGCCGTCCACGTCGGCGTCGGCCAGGATGATGACGCGGGCGTAGCGCAGGTTGGACATGTCCGGCGTGTCGTCCGGCGCGTGCGGATCGACGCCGAGCGCCACGGCGATGTTGTGGATCTCGTTGTTGGCGTAGATACGGTCGGCCTCGTGCTCCCAGGTATTGAGCACCTTGCCGCGCAGGGGCAGGATGGCCTGGGTGTCCTTGTTGCGGCCCTGCTTGGCGGAGCCGCCGGCGGAATCGCCCTCGACCAGGAACAGCTCGCGCTCTTCCAGGTTGTCGGACTGGCAGTCGGCCAGCTTGCCCGGCAGCACGGCGACGCCGGAAGACTTGCGCTTCTCGATCTTCTGCCCGGCACGCTGGCGCGTCTGCGCTGCCCGGATCGAGAATTCAGCGATCTTTTTTGCCTGTTCCTGGTGCTCGTTGAGCCACAGCTCGAGCGGGTCGCGCACCATGGCGGTGACCAGGCGCAGCGCGTCGCGCGACGACAGCCGCTCCTTGGTCTGCCCCTGGAATTGCGGATCCAGCATCTTGGTCGAGAGGACGAAGGAGATGCGGCTGAACACGTCGTCGGCGGTAAGCTTGACACCCTTGGGCAGCAGACTATGGTGCTCGATGTAGCTCTTCACCGCGTTGAAGATGCCGTCGCGCAGGCCGGCTTCATGGGTGCCGCCGGACGGCGTGTGGATCAGGTTGACGTAGGACTCGCGCACGATCGGCCCGTCCTCCGTCCAGGCCACCACCCATTCCGCCCCCTCGCCTTCGGCGAAGGTGTCGTGCGAGGCCGGCGCGTATTTGGAGAACTTCCAGAACAACCCGTCGATCAGGTATTCCGACAGTTGCGACCTGAGATAGTCGGAAAGCCCGTCCTGGTAAACCCACTCCTTTTCGTCCTTGATCAGCCCGTTCTTGTCCTCGATAGCAAGCACAACGCGCACGCCGGGCAGCAGCACCGCCTTGGCCTTCAGCACCCGCTCCAGTTGCTGCGGCGGAATCTCTGCAGTGTCGAAATACTGCGCATCCGGCCACACCCGGACCGATGTGCCGGAGGCGCGCTTGGGTGCGCTGCAGATCAGCGCCAGCGGCTCGACCACGTCGCCGCCGGTAAACGCCATGCGGTGGACGCCACCCTCGCGCGTTACCGTCACTTCGAGCCGGTGCGACAACGCGTTGGTGACGGAAACGCCGACGCCGTGCAGCCCGCCGGAAAACTGGTAAGCCCCGCCGGCTTTCTTGTCGAACTTGCCGCCCGCATGCAGCCGCGTATACACCACCTCGACCGTCGACACGCCCTCCTCGGGATGGATGCCGACCGGAATGCCGCGGCCATCGTCCGTGACCGAAACCGAACCATCGCCATGCAGCTGCACCTTGATGATCTTGGCAAAACCGGCCAAGGCCTCGTCGGCAGAATTGTCCACCACCTCGGTTATGATATGCAGCGGATTGTCGGTGCGCGTATACATTCCCGGCCGCTGCTTCACTGGCTCCAACCCGCGCAGGACGCGGATGGAAGAGTCCGAATAGTTCTTGCTCATAGTTTCCTGTGTGTCCCTAAACCGGCAGAGCCGGAACCCAAAAAATGATGCGTAACACGGCATGAGGAATGAGTAACAGCGTGGCGCACCAGGTTTTTCCCATCACCCATCACCCATCACCCATCACCCATCACCCATCACCCATCACCCATTACTCTTTAACCCATTCCGCTGCCTTGATGGTTCAAAGCCTGAAGCGGGCCACCTCATCCTGCAGGGCATGGGTCATGGCCTGGATGCCTCGGCATGCCTCGGCGGTTTGACCTATCGTCGCGCTGCTTTCGGAAGCCATCCGGGCAATCTGATCGATCCGGGTGGCGACCGTGCCGGTTATTTCGCTTTCTTCGCGGGTGGCGTGAGCAATCTGCTGGATCATTTCCACCACGCGCTTTACGCTGGCAGTGATCTGGTCGATTGCCTCGTCGGCCTGATGCGCCATTGCAACGCCTTCCTCGGCCTGCTCCCCGCCTTTCCCCATGGTGGTGACCGCACTCGAGATTTCCGACTGAATGGCGCCGATCATAGTCGATATCTCGGACGTGGCGTGGGTGGTTCGCTCAGCCAGTTTGCGCACTTCATCCGCCACGACCGCAAATCCGCGCCCCTGCTCGCCCGCACGCGCCGCTTCGATGGCGGCGTTCAGCGCGAGCAGGTTGGTCTGGTCGGCAATATCCTTGATCACCCCGACGATCTGCCCGATCTGGTTGGAGCGATGGCCGAGGGATTCGATCATTGCCTCCGATTCGTTCACCGTCCGGGATATCGCCTGGATGCCGTTCACGGCGGCATTCACGACATCGTGCCCTTTGTCCGCCATGGCGCTGGCCTCATGCGCCGCTTCTGAAATCGATTTCGCCTTCTCCGCGACTTCCTTGACCATCGTATTCAGGCCCTCGATGGCGGTGGCCGCGTTTCCCGCCTGCTCGGTTTGGCTATTGGCGAGGGCGGCGATTTGCTCCGCGGCGTTGGACTGCGTTTCGGCGGCGCAGTTGACCTGGTCGGCTGAGTTGCGGATCGTGCCGATGATGGAAGAAAAATCTGCAGCCATCTGGTTGAATGCCTGGGCCACCTCGCCCAACTCGTCCTGGCTCACCAGGTTGGCACGTGCGGTCAGGTCGCCGGCAGACAGTCTTTTCGCCGAATCCGCCAGGGTGGAAACCCCACGGTTCACCGAGCGAGTGATCACCAGGCCAATCAAAATAGTCAGCGCGAGCCCCACGACGATGCTTGCAATGGATGCGATCCGAATGGTTTTGCCGATGGCCAGGGCGCGCTCGTATTCGTTTTTGGCGGCGTCCACCTGATGCTTGATCAGCGCATCGATGCCCTCCGAAGCCTTCGCATAAGCCGGGTCCATGACATCCTTGCGCAACTTGTCGGCCTGAGCAAATTTCTCCGCTTGCAACAGGTCGATGGTGGGCATGACGCCATTCATCCCGAAATTCATCCGTTCCTTGATGAAAGCGGCCAGCAGCTTTTTCTCTTCTTCAGACATCTGGCGCGCATTGTAGGATTTCAGGATATTTTCTATCAAGAAAATGTTCCTGCTCACCTTGTCGGCATGCGCCATGACTTCGAATCCGTCCGTCTCCTGCCGGGCGGAAAGCAGCTCGATGCGGATCTGCATCTGGTTGCGGCGGATCTCGTTGAGCTGGTTGATCGCCAGCAGGCGATCGTTATAGACGCTCAACAGGGCGTTGTTGGAATTATTGATTCCCAGCAGCCCCGTCAGCCCGATCCCGCCGAGGAGAACCGAGACGAAAACGATCAGAACGGTCAGCTTGGTTCGGATTTTCATATTGTTCAAAAAATTCACGGCGCCCCTCCTCTGGGTATTTCTCAATCCTTGGTGGAAAACATTCTGGATTTTGTTTGAATTAACGTTGCGGCATCAGGCCTTGAACCGGATGGTAACCTCTGTCGGCGCAGCTTGCCAGTCCGGCAGCAGGATTACCCCATTTCCCTCGCGCCAAGGCTACAATGAGTCTTTCAATTGTATTGAATGGCCACAGTGGATACTCCCAGCCCGCCCTACCAGGATCTCACCCCTGACCGCATCCTGAATGCAGTAGAAAGTCTGGGCCTGCGCTGCGACGGCCGCCTGCTCGCGCTCAACAGCTACGAGAACCGGGTCTATCAGGTCGGCATCGAGGAAAGCGCGCCGGTCATCGCCAAGTTCTACCGCCCGCTGCGCTGGACGGACGAGGCCATCCTCGAGGAACACCGCTTCACGCTGGAGCTCGCCGAACGGGAAATCCCCGTCGTGGCGCCCCTGGTCGACAAAACCGGGCGCACCCTGCACGAATTCGAGGGTTTTCGCTTCACGATTTCCCCACGCCAGCCTGGGCGGGCACCGGAACTCGACGACCCCGACACCCTGGAATGGATGGGCCGCTTCATCGGCCGCATCCACGCGGTCGGCGCCATCGAACCCTTTGCCCACCGTCCCACGATCACCATCGAGACCTTCGGCGTGGAGCCCTACCGTTATATCATCGCCAACGGCTTCATCCCGCCCGATCTGGAAGCCGCCTACACCTCCACGGTCGAAGATGCCCTGCAACGCGTGCGGACAGCCTTCGCACGCGCCGAACCCATTGCGCTGATCCGGCTCCACGGCGACTGCCACCCCGGCAACGTGCTGTGGTCCGACACCGGCCCGCACTTCGTCGATTTCGACGACTGCCGCATGGGTCCGGCCGTGCAGGACATCTGGATGCTGCTGTCCGGCGACCGCACCTCGATGACCCGGCAGCTGTCCGACTTCATGGAAGGCTATAAGGAGTTCCACGATTTCAACTCGCGCGAATTGCTGCTGGTGGAGGCGCTGCGCACCCTGCGCCTGATCCACTACGCCGGCTGGCTGGCCCAGCGCTGGAGTGACCCGGCCTTTCCAGCCAGTTTTCCCTGGTTCAACACCCAGCGCTACTGGCAAGACCAGATTCTCGCCCTCCGCGAACAGGCCGCGCTGATGGACGAACCGCCGCTGGTTCTGGGCTAGAATCAACCTTATAACGGCTCAGCCACGGATTACCAAAAGTAGGCGCCTCTAGGCGACACAGATGTACACGGATTATCAATGGGTTGACTTTCTTATCTTGGGTACCTTTCGGGTGAATGGCAGATTTTCCACAATACTTTGTTTTATCCGTGATAATCCGTGTCGCCTAGAGGCGCCTACTTTTGGTAATCCGTGGCTGAATTGAGTTTTTTTAGGTTTAAGGACAATCACGGACAATAAGGAAAAAACTGATGGATATCGAACTCACCCCTTATGAAGCGCGCATCATCGGCTCCCTGATCGAGAAGGAAATCACCACACCCGATCAATACCCGCTCTCGCTCAACGCGCTGACCAATGCGTGCAACCAGAAAAGCAACCGAGAGCCGGTTCTGGAGCTGGATGAGGCGACAGTTCAGGAAACGCTGGACGGGCTGGTCAAGAGATCGCTGGCCAGCGATCAAACCGGCTTCGGCAGCCGCACCACGAAATACAAGCATCGCTTCTGCAATACCGAGTTCGGCATCCTGAAATTTTCGGAACAGGAGCTCGGCATCGTTTGCGCGCTTCTGCTGCGCGGCCCGCAGACTCCGGGCGAACTGCGCACCCACACCATCCGCCTGTGCAAATTCGGCGACATGCAGGAAGTCGAATCCGCGCTCGACCGCCTGATGGAACGCAGCGACGGCCCTTTTGTCGCAAAGCTTCCGCGCGAGCCGGGGAAAAGGGAATCGCGCTACATGCATCTCTTCAGCGGCGACGCGCCAGCGATGGAGTTTTCCGGGAGCACGAACAGCGCCTCCGACCTTTCCGGCGCAGAGATCGAAAGACTGGACCAACTGGAGCAGCGCGTCGACGAACTGGAACAGGAAATTGTGCAGCTCAAACGCGCACTCGAACAGCTAGGGCCAAAGCCTACTACCGGTTACATGGAAGCCTAGCAGCCTGTCGGACCTGAAGGAAATCGGCTGCAAAATGATCTGATGGGCGAATCCCCGCTGCGTTTGACCTAGAATCAAACCTCAGGCCACGCCCGATTCAGAGGTAACAGCATGACGACAACTCACAAACCCAAGATCGGTCTTGCGCTGGGCGGCGGTTCGGCAAGAGGCTGGGCGCATATCGGGGTGATCCGCACACTCGCCGAAGCCGGGATCGTACCGGACATGGTGTGCGGCACTTCGATTGGCGCTCTGGTGGGTGCTGCCTACGTCGACGGCGACCTGGACCGGCTTGAGCAGTGGACCAAAAGCCTCACGCTGCAAACCGTCGTCGGCTTTCTCGATTTCTCCCTGGGCGGCGGCCTGATCAAGGGCGAGAAACTGATCGAATTCTTTCGCAGCCACTTTGTCGATGTGCCGATCTCCGAACTACCCCTGCCCTTCGCCGCAGTGGCTACCGACCTTCAAACCGGGCGCGAAGTCTGGCTTACAGGAGGGCATGGTATCCGACGCCGTGCGCACCTCCATTGCGCTGCCCGGCCTATTCACCCCGGTTGAACACGAAGGGCGGTGGCTGGTGGACGGCGGCCTGGTGAACCCGGTTCCCGTCTCCCTGTGCCGGGCAATGGGGGCCGATTTGGTGATCGCCGTGGATTTGAATTCCGACATCGTCGGCAAGCATCTCAGGAAAGCCCGTGCATCGAAAGCGGCCGCGCCCGACAACCCCGATGGTGTCGGCGAAACGATGCTGGCGCGAATCCAGTCGGGCATGGCGACACTGGGCATTGCCGGCCCGAAAACGGCCGACAACCGACCTTCCATGCTGGAAGTTCTGGCCTCCAGCATCAATATCATGCAGCAGCGCATCACCCGCAGCCGCCTGGCCGGAGATCCCGCGGACGTGCTGATCGCCCCACGGCTGGCGGAATTCGGCCTGATGGAATTCCACCGCGCAGCCGTTGCCATCGAAGCGGGAAGCCGCGCCACAAAGCCCGTGTTACAGCAAATTCACATCCTTCTGGAGAATGGTTAAAGCCTCTGTCGGCCGGGCTTTCGATTTGCCTACACAATAGCTGCCCCACCTGACCCTCATGATTTGGTGCGGCGCGAGAAGCAATAATCAGCCGTACCAAAACTGATACGCCAGCTGTACCAATATCCATACGTCACATTGCTTAAACGGTTGCAGATCGCATGTAACTCCATGATATTTTGGTGAATTACATAAAACACAGCTGTTTTATGACTTGTTTTGCTTACAAAAAACAACGCCGCCACCCCTTGCGTGAAGAAATTTCTGCCGCGCGAAAAATGAAGACGCCTTGTTTTTTTTGTTCTTTTTCCTGATTTCGCCACGATGGCCCAAGAATTGCGTGAGCAAATTGCGGACAGGTATTCGCCTGTTTCACATCCGCAACAACTCAAGCACAACTTGTTTCAAGGAGAAAGATCATGAACATGAACAAGAAAATCCTGTCGGCAGCCATCGCCCTCGCTTTCGGGGCAGCCTCCTCGGCATGGGCAAACCCGACCAACACCAACGACGCAAGTACCGCCGACAACGTCAACCAGACAGCGCAGGTTGATCCAAACCAAAGCGGACAAACCGGCGCGGCGGCGAATGAAAATTCGACTTCCAACCAAAATTCCAACAATCCAAACAACACGAAGACCATCACGAAGACCTCTACGGAAAACATCTCGAAGACCGACACCAGCACGGAAAACCGGGATTCGTTCAACACCTCGAACCGCACCAGCACGGACTCCAGCACGAACAACCGGGATTCGTTCAACACCTCGAACCGCACCAGCACGGAAAACCGGGATTCGTTCAACACCACTGTTTCGGCGGCGACCAACCTTAATGGGACCGTGAAAAACAATACCGTCACGGACACCGGCAACAGAGCCTATGGCGGCGGCCACGCAGGCGATGGCGCCAAAGGCGGCAGCGGTGGCGATGCCAACCAAACCGCCACAAGCGGCAAGGCCTATGGCGCCAATGGCGGTGACGGCGGATACGTGAAAGCCGTGGCCATCGTCGGCGATTCCACCGGCGGCAATGCCGGAAACGGCGGCAAGGGTGGCAGCGGCGGTTCGGCCTACGGCGGCACAGGCGGTAACGGCACCGGCGGCAATGGCGGCAATGGCGGCAGCGCAGGAGACAGCACCGGTGGCAGCGGAACCGGCGGTTATGGCACCGGCGGCAATGGCGGCAAAGGCGGCAGTTCGGGCAATGTCGCCGGTGGCCTGGGTATCGGCGGCAGCGGCGGCGCAGGAGGAAACGCCGGTAAAGGCATGGGCGGCGACAGCGGCACCACAGCCAGTGGCGGCGGTGCGGGCGCAACCGGTGGCGCGCAAAGAGGCAGTGCTAATGGCGGCAACGCCGCTGCTGCAGCCGCTGCAGCCGGCACCACCACTAGTTCCTCCTCCGCTTCTTCTTCCCCCGGTGGTGCAGGCGGAATAACAGGTAGCGGCGGCAACGCTGGCGCCACTGGCGGCGGCGCAACCGGAACCAGCACAGCCGGAACCGGCGTTGGCGGCAACGGCGGCGCCGGCGCAGTTGGCGCAACAGGCACTGGGGAAGCGGGCACGAGCACGGCAGGCAACGGGGCTGTGGGTGCCACCGGTACCGGAGCGACCGGCACCGGGGCAACAGCCGCGAGCACGGGTGGTGCGGGCGCTGTAGGCGCAGTTGGCGCGGTGGGTAATGGCGGTACCGGGCAAGGCGGTGTCGGCGGCACGGGCGCAACTGGCGGCACCGGTGGCACTGGCGGGGCGGCTACCGGCGGCGCGGCAACCGCAAGCTCAAGTGGAGCCAATGGCGCGCTGGGCGGCAGCGCCACCAGTGGTCAGGCGCTTGCTTCGGCCACCACCGGCAATGGTGGAATCGGCGGCAACGGCGGCAACGCCAGCGGTGCCAATGCAGGCACGTTCAATGCCTCCAACACCCTCAGCGGCAGCATGAGCAGCTCGGCCGGCATCATCACGGTCGCCCAGAGCACAGGTGCCAACTCGCTGATTCAGCAGGGCGTTACTGTGCAGGCCAATCTGGCGATCCACTAAAGTAGTCTAGGTAGTGTGGTACGTGCCCGGGGCAGCCTATTTCGCTTCACCCCGGGCATTTTTCCATGGAGGTATAGTTTATGAAACACTCCACTTACGCGCTTATCGGCATTTCCGCATTATTGATTAATGCCCTGCCGCTACACGCCGTAGCTGATGAAAATGACAAAATGGAGATGGGAGTGCTCGGAATCGCCATCACGGATGATCGATTGGCAACAAACCGGGGTGGACACAACCTGGAACTCAACACCAACAATCTGGATGCGCAATTTTACAACAACCAGGCCACTGCCAACGTCACTGGCAGCAACTACATCACCACAGGCGCTTTCTCAGGCTCTAGCGGGATGTCCACGGTTATCCAGAATTCAGGCAATAACGTCCTGATACAGAACGCGACCATTCTGAACGTCAAATTGCAATAGGGGCCGGCCATGAAAAGCATTTCATCGTTGATGTTGGCCGCCTCGCTGCTCAGTTCATTTTCCGTCCAGGCCGGCTGGGTAACCATTCCCGGTTCCGGCTCGGTGACGGTAAAGGTTAGCAGCCTCAAGGAACGGCAATTCCGCACCACAGTGCGGCAACAATACGACTATAGCTGCGGAGCCGCGGCGCTGGCGACACTGCTTACTTATCACTACCATGACCCCATAAGCGAAGACAAGGTTTTCCAAGAAATGTGGGAGAACGGCGATCAGGACAAAATTCACCGCGAAGGCTTTTCCTTGCTGGACATCAAGCAATACCTTGAAGCCCACGACTATTCTGCCGACGGTTATGAAGCGCCGCTCGACAAGCTGGCCGAAGTCGGCATTCCGGCCATCGTCCTGATCCGGGAAAATGGCTACAACCATTTCGTAGTAGTGAAGGGACTCCGCAATGGCCAAGTGGCCGTGGGAGACCCTTCTGCCGGAGCGAAAATCTTTCCTCGGGAGGAGTTTGAAAAAATGCTGATCAACCGAATCCTGTTCGTGATCAATGGCGCTCGGGATAAGGTGGTTTTTGACAGCAGGCAGGACTGGCACATTCGAGAAAAAGCGCCACTGGGCATCGCAGCAGGCCCGACCGACTTGGCCAACATGATATTGCTGCGCCGGTCGCCTAGTGATTTATGAGGAAATCCCATGAAAACCAGAATTCCAGCTACCCTTCTGAAAGTAGCTTTATGCACTGCGGCATGTTTTTCACCCGCAGCTCAGACTAGCACGCTCAACCACGGCTTTGAAAACTGCCGTGTCGCCACTGCCGACGAACTGGATGAAATGCGCGGCGGATTTGATTTGAACGTTGGCGGGTTGCATCTCTCCTTCTCCATTGACAGAGTAACGTTCATCAATGGAACGCTGGTCGCCATAACCAGTTTGAACATACCGTCACTGAATTCTCTAGGCAACCTGCAGGCTGTTGCGGACAGCATCAACCCACAGGCAATCATAGCCAGCCTGCAGAATGCTGCCGGCAGCAGCGTCAATCCGGTCACCACCATTCAAAATGGTCCGCAGAATACATACATCCTGCCCGATGGGTTCAACCTGTCCACGACCGCGCTCAATACGGTCGTCCAGAATACGCTCGATAATCAGGTTATCCGCAACATGACGATCCTGAACGCGACGCTGAACAGCCTGGCGCTGGTACGCGCAATGGCAATTTCATCCTCCCTCAACCAGATGCTCAACGGCTCTGTTCGCTAGTGCACCATCCCGAACAATTAAGGTAGCCAAAATAAAATCTGGCGGAACCCGGTATCTCCCGGATTCCGCCGCGTGTTATAGAAGCCCACCACAATCAGAAACTGATGGGCACGCGCAGGGTCAATTGCGTATCCGGAGTATCTCTGGTTAGGCCCGCACCAAGAGTCAAACTGACAGTGGTCTTGTTGTTGACGCGGTAGGAATAGCCGAGCAGGAGACTGGCCAGTTGTATGGGGGTGGCACTAGGCGGCGCAACCCCGTCGACCTTGGTTCTGCCGATATAGGTATGCTCATAGCCCAAGCTGAAAGCGGCCCTTTCGTTGAGCGCAAGACCCATGCCGAAATTGAGCCCGATGGCATTGCCTGGCTCGACCTTACCGATGTGCTGCCCCAGAATGTCCTGGTTCACGTCGCGTCCAACATTCCACAAGTAGTTGACTCCGCCAAAAAACACGGCCGGATCCGATGGGTAAATCACGCTCAGACTGGGCTGGATTCCATAAAAGCCCGAACCGGTGGGCAACTCCTCCTGTAGCGAGCTTACCGGCGTGGAGCCAGAAACATAGCTCACCTCGAACGGATCCTTGCCGGTGCGCGTCTTGAAGCGCAGACCGGCAACGTAATAGGGGCCATCCGTACCGGGCTCGTTGAGCTGATAACGCGCCCCAAACTCGATGTCTCCGATTCCTTTGCCGGTGGCGTTGAAGGCACTGTCCATGGCGGCCCCTGTGCCAAGAGGACGGGTGACCGAGTCGTCATTACGGTAAACGTACGGCAGTTTAGCTTCCACTTCCAGTCGGTTGCTCAAGCCATAGCGCGCCGTTACCGCGCCGATCCAGGTTTGGCGATTCACGGTTTGTACATCGATCAGGCCGATCACTATTGCTGGAATGATGGTGTAGCCAACGAGCGCGACACGGTTGGTTGAAGAGTACGAATACTGGACTGAAGGCTCCAGCACAAACTGGCCGTGTGCTGTGAGCACGCCGGGCTGCTCGAAAAGCTGGGCTATTGCTGGCGGGCGGGTCTCCTCCTTTTTCTCTGGTGCCTGCCCGACCGGCTGGGGAGCAGCGTCGGTCCGGGCCACTTTTTCGACGAGCGGCTTCGTCGGGGCCCCACCCGCGCTGGCTTGCAATGTCGCCAGCTGCTTCCGTGTTTCCTGTAACGCCTGCTTATGAGCCAGCAGCTTTTTCTTCTCTTCATCCAGAGCATGCTGCATCACGGCCAGCTCCTCGCTTTGCTCTTCCAGTTGCCGCTGGATCTGGACAAGGTCAGGTCTTGCCGGAGGGGCTTCCTGACCATAAGCCGAAGTGATGACGACCAGTGCCCATATCAGGCTACCTTTTGCGGAAGTTTTGATATGATTCTGGCCCATGCCGCTCTCTTTTTTAAGGGTGTAAGTTTAATTTATAGTTCACATTTTTATTTTCGTTTTGGTGTGTGAAATAAACTTTTGGACGAATAGCCCTGTCATACGATAACCTTCAGACGGAACAAAGTGAGGGCACGATGAAATCGAAACACGCGATGTTATTTGTAGTCGGAATGATTCTGGGAGGGCAGGCAATGGCATGGAACGGTAGTGGATACCGCAAGCCAGACGCGAACGAACTAAAAAAACGTCTGGGCTCGGAGCAGTATCACGTCACGCAGGAAAACGGCACGGAATCGGCATTCCGCAACGCCTATTGGGACAACAAGAAAGAAGGTGTCTACGTCGATGTCGTGTCGGGCGAGCCGCTGTTCAGTTCCCTCGACAAATTCGATTCGGGCACCGGCTGGCCCAGCTTCACCAAACCGCTGGAACCGGCCCATGTGGCTCTGCACGAAGACCGCTCGCACCTCATGACGCGCATCGAGGTCCGCAGCAAGCTCGGCGACTCGCACCTGGGCCACCTCTTCGACGACGGCCCCGCCCCCATCGGCAAGCGCTACTGCATGAACTCGGCGTCGCTGCGTTTCATCCCGAAGGAAGACCTGGAAAAAGAAGGCTACGGCGAATACCGCAGGCTATTCGACAAGAAATAAACCTAAAAAGCGATCAAGGCACAACGGTATCGATGACGATCGCCACGCCTTGCTGCCCGAGCTTGACCGGACCGATTTTCCCCTGCAAGTCACCGCTTTGCGCCATGGCCTGACCCGACTTCGACACGCGCGCACTGATCATCACTTCAGCATGATTTGAAAGCTTGTCGTTCGGCGACATGGACACGGCATCGTCCAGCGTAAAACGGTAGGGGAGCTGCTTGGAGTCGATCTTCAAGCTGGCTATGGGCATTTTTGGGCCTTGCGGCGCCTGCGCGAAAATAAACACCTGATCAGTGGGGCTCACCTTGGCAATGAGATCCTTGCTCACCGTCACCATGCCGGAAATAGCCGCCGCGCCCTGCCGCCGCGGTTGTTCGGTTTTTTCGCCCGCTCCGCCTTTCTCACCCAGCTTGCTCATGTTATCCAGGCCGCCGAGGCTGGCCGCAAGCTTCTCGGCCTCATCAGCCGCTGCCGCGATATCCTTGGCGACGTCCGCATCCGGCGGGACAAGCGTTAGCAGCCGCCGCCAATACGAGGCCGCCTGAGCAAAATCCTTGTTCTGATAGGCTGCGGATGCGGCAAGATTCAGCGCCTTCTCATCGTTCGGATTCAACTTGAGCGCCTTATTGATCAGTTCCAGCGGTTTCCCCTGCAGATTCTGTCCCTGCGCCATGGCGAGCGCATCGGCGTAATCCGCCAGCAAGCGTGCATCGTCGGGGAGCAGCGCGGCAGCTTTCTCGAACGCCTGTGCGGACTCGTTGTACTTTCCGGTCGAGGCATAACTGCGTGCCAGCATGTACCAGCCGGCGGCATCATCCGGCTTCGTCTTCAGCTTGGCTTCCAGCGCTGCGATCATGGGGGCCGCATCGTGCTGGCCTTGTTCTGCCACTGCCGCGGGAGCTTCGGCGCGTGACATGAGCAGTGCTTCGGGGTTGCCCAGGCCCACATACATTGCGATCGCCAGCGCCGGAATCGCTCCGGCCAGCACATATCCCGGCCAGCGACGTGGCTGGGCAGCCGCGACAGGAGCGGATTCAAGCGGCACATCCTCGCTCAGGCGTTTTTCGATTTCCCGCCGGGCATCCTCGTATTGCGCTGCATCCAGTTCGCCGTTATCGAGATCCGCCTTCAATTCGGCCAGCTGATCGTAATAGATGGCGACATTGACCTCTTTTCTATCCACCTGGGCTATCTGACCAGGCCTGATATCGCGCCGCAGCAATGGCGGCAGAACAAACGCCAGGGCCACTGCGATAAAAAGGAGAAAAAGCGCCCAGAACAGCGAAATCGTCCAGAAATTACTCATGATTTATTTCCGTTGTTACCCAGAAGAGCCGCCACGCGTTTCTTCTCTTCTTTGGATAAGGGTTCGTCGACAGGGCGGTTGCCGCGTCGCTGGATGTAGACATAGAGGCCGCCCACCGCGCCGATCAGCAGCGCGAACGGTCCGAACCACAGCAGCCAGGTCAGTGGTTTGACCGGCGGTTTGTAGAGCACGAAATCGCCATAGCGCTGGGTGAGATAGTCGACGACCTGCTCGTCGCTCTTGCCGGCGCGCATCTGTTCACGGATTTCCTGACGCAGGTCCTGCGCCAGGTCGGCACGGGAACCCGCCAGCGATTCGTTCTGGCACACCAGGCAGCGCAAATCCTCGGAAAGCTTGATCATGCGCTGCTCCAGCACGGGGTCTTCGGCTACCGGTTTGGCTTCGCCAGCCATGGCGGCAAACGGCAACCATAGTACGAGAGCTATCATCCACGGTCTCATTGCTGCAACTCCTTCACCAGGGGAAGAATTTTCTTGTCCAGGCTCTCGCGGGTCACCGGGCCGGTGTGCTTGTAGCGGATGATGCCGTTCCTGTCGATGAGATAGGTCTCGGGAACGCCGTACACCCCGTAGTTGATGCCGACCCGGCCATCGAGATCGACGACGGTCTCCACATAGGGATTCCCGTAGCGATTAAGCACGGCCTGCGCATCGCCTGGCTGGTCCTTGTAGTCCATGCCATAGATCGGCACGATGCCCTGCTTCGACAAATCGAGCAGGACCGAGTGCTCCTCCCGGCAGGAAGCGCACCATGAGGCCCACACATTGAACAGCCAGACTTTGCCGCGCAGGTCCGCCGGGCTCAGTTGTTTGGCCGGATCGGACAGCAGGGCAAGCTTGAAATCGGGCGCCGGCTTGCCGATCAGCGGCGAAGGCACTTCGCGCGGATCGAGCCTGAGGCCGATGGCGAGAAAGCCCACCAGCACGATGAAAATACCCAGGGGAATCAGGAAACGCTTCATGCTCCAGCCCTCCCTTGCTTGCGCGAGGTGCGATAGCGTCGGTCGGTGATCGACATCGCACCGCCCAAGGCCATCAGCACCGCGCCGATCCAGATCCATACCACGAAGGGCTTGTGGAACAGCCTCACACTCCAGGCGCCGCCATCCAGCGATTCACCCATCGCGGTATACAGGTCGCGCGTGAAACCGTAGTCAATAGCCGATTCGGTGAAGGGCATGCCGGACGCGGTATAGGTACGCTTTTCCGGGTAAAGCGTGGTGACCGGCTTACCGTCTCGGCTCACTTCCAAGGTGCCACGCGCCGCCTTGTAATTGGGGCCATCCATATCTTGCGCCCCCTTGAAAAGGAAGGTGTAGCCCTTCAGGGTCACGGTATCGCCCACGTTCATACGCACGTTACGCTCGGTCTCGTAGGCCGACACCATGGTGACGCCGATGACGGCAACCGCCACGCCGAAGTGGGCCAGATTCATGCCGTAAAAGTTCGCCGACCACCCGCCGCCGCCACGTAAACGCCCTTGCACGTTGATGGCAATGCTGACGACGATCCACAGGGCCAGCAAAATCCCCAGGGAGACCATCGGCTTCCAGGCACCCAAGGTCAGCGGCAGCAGCAACGCGACCACGACGCTGGCGCCAAAACCCCATTTCAGCCGGTCAGCCAGTTCAGGCACGCTGGCCTGTTTCCATCGCGCCATTGGGCCAACCCCAATCAGCAAAAGCAAGGGCGTGACCAGGGGCACGAACACGGAATTGAAATAAGGTGGCCCGACCGAAATCTTGCCCAGGCCAAGCGCATCGAGAAACAACGGGTAAAGCGTGCCCAGCAGTACTGCACCGGTTGCCGTCAGGAGCAGGATGTTATTGGCCATCAAAAAGGATTCGCGCGACACCAGCGCGAAACGACCGCCCAGCCCGACCTGGGAGGCGCGGAAGGCGAACAGCAGCAACGAGCCGCCGATCACCACGGCGAGGAAGGCGAGAATGAACAGTCCGCGCGCCGGATCGGTGGCGAAGGAGTGTACTGAAGACAGCACGCCGGAGCGCACCAGGAACGTGCCGAGCAGGCTCAGGGAGAATGCGCCGATGGCAAGGAACACCGTCCACGCCTTGAAGGTGCCGCGCTTTTCTGTCACCGCCAAGGAATGGATCAGTGCCGTACCCACCAGCCAGGGCATCAGCGAAGCATTCTCGGTAGGATCCCAGAACCACCACCCGCCCCAGCCCAGCTCGTAATAGGCCCACCAGCTGCCCATCATGATACCCAGGGTCAGGAATGACCATGCCGCCGTGGTCCAGGGGCGAGACCAGCGCGCCCAGCTGGCATCCAGCTTGCCGGAAATCAGTGCGGCCAGTGCGAAAGCAAAAGCCACGGAAAACCCGACATAGCCCATGTACAGGATAGGCGGATGAATCACCATGCCCGGGTCCTGCAGCAGCGGATTCAGGTCAGAGCCGTCCATGGCTGCGGGCAGCAAGCGGATGAAAGGATTGGAAGTGGTGAGCATGAACAGCAGCAAGCCGCAGCTGACCAGACCCATCACGCCGATCACCCGTGCCACCATGTCATCGGGCAGATGACGGCTGAACAAAGTCACCGCCAGCGTCCACAGGGCGAGAATAAATGTCCACAGCAGCAGCGAGCCTTCATGCGAGCCCCAGGTAGCGGTAAAGCGATAAATGGGCGGAAGCTTTGAAAAGGAATGTTGCACGACGTTCAGGACTGAAAAATCATTGATCAGGAATGAATAGGCCAGGCAACCGAAAGCGATGGCGACGAAGAGAAACTGGGCGCGTGCAGCCGGCCTGGCGACCGACATCCATGCCGGGTTGTTGCGCGCGGCACCCGCCAGCGGCAGGATGCTTTGTGTTAGCGCCAGCAGCAGCGCCAGGATTAACGAAAAATTACCGAGTTCTGGAATCATTATTTTCCTTGGGGAGGGACTAAGGTTTTCTGGGCTTTTTGCGCCTGTTCCAGCGCGCTGGCCGCTTCGGGCGGCATATAGTTTTCGTCATGCTTGGCCAGCACCTGCGTTGCGACAAACACGCCGCTGTCGTTCAGGCGGCCTTCCGCCACTACGCCCTTGCCTTCCTTGAACAAGTCAGGCAACAGGCCGGTGTAAGTAACCGAAAGGGTTTGCGCAGTATCGGTGACGCGGAAATGCGCCGTCACGCCGTCCTTCTCGCGGCGCAGGCTGCCCGCCTCGACTAGCCCGCCAATCCGAAAAGAGCGGTCACGCGGCGCCTCACCCTTGACCACCTGCGTCGGGCTGAAGAAAAACACCAGATTGCTGCGGAAAGCGTTGAGCACCAGTGCTGCCACCACGCCCAGGGCGATCACCGCGACGGCGACCAATATCAGTTTCTTATGCCGTGATTTCATCGTTGCGCTCATCCTTATCAAACTTGTCCTTCTCGACCTTGCCATATTTCACAGTATGTTTTGCCAGCGTCAACGCCTTTTGCCGGTGCGCCCTCAACAGCAGTATCTCGCCGACAACCAGGACCGCGGTCACGGCATAGGATCCCCACACGTAAAAGGCGTAGCCCCCCATGTGAAAAAATTCCGACCAGCTATTCCAGTTCACGCTTCGGCCTCCACCATTTGCGCCACCCACTGGCTATTTTTCTCACGCTCCAGGATGATGCTGCGCGCCCGGGACAACGCCGCTGCGATGGCGTACATCCACGCGGCCAGCGCCATCACCAGCATGCCCACGAGCATGATGCTGGCCATGCTCGGAGCTTTGGTCATGCTCACTGAGGCCCCCTGATGCAGGGTATTCCACCATCTGACGGAAAAATAAATGATCGGCACGTTGACCACGCCCACCAGCGCGATCAGCGCACCGGCACGGTCGGCACGGCGGGGATCGTCGATCGCCGCCTGCAGCGCCATGAAGCCGAGATACAGGAAAAACAGGATGAGTTCGGAAGTCAGGCGCGCATCCCACACCCACCAAGCGCCCCAGGTCGGCTTGCCCCACAGCGCTCCCGTCCACAACGACACGAAAGTCAGCATGGCGCCGGTGGGTGCGAGGGCGCTCGCCATCATGAATGAAAGGCGCGTGTTGAAAGCCAGCCCGAGCGCCGCCCAGAAGGCCATCACCACGTAAATAAACATGGACATCCAGGCGGCGGGCACGTGGATGAAGATGATGCGGTAGGCTTCGCTCTGCTGAAAATCGGTGGGTGCAAGGAACAGCCCGATATACAGGCCAGCCACGCAAAACAGCGCTGCCGCGCCGTAAAACCATGGGATCATCTTCCCGGCAAGACCGTAGAAAGTCGCCGGTGAGGAATATTTATACCAGTTCAAGCTGCTCATCCTAGAAACCGCAATTCATCAACCGCAAAGACGCGAAGGCGCAAAGAGCACAAGGACATAAAATCCATCAGGCACCCACTTATCTGGTGACTGGAAAGATTCCGATAACAGATTGTTGTTCCTTTGCGTTCTTTGCGCCTTTGCGGTTCAAATGCATTTTTTAGGTTCATCATTCAATTGAGATCCGTAACGCCGCGGACACCGCCCACGGCGTCAGCATGAAAGCTAAAATCAGAATACTGCCCAGCAACGACAGGTGAGCTTCCGAGCCTAGGCCCGACATCGCGCCATCCACCGCGCCGGCACCGAAGATCAGCACCGGGATGTAGAGCGGCAACACCAGCAGCGACACCAGCACACCGCCGCCGCGCAACCCCAGTGTCAGGGCGGCGCCTATCGCACCGATCAGCGACAGCACCGGCGTCCCGAGCAGCAGCGAAAACACCAGCACACCCAGCGCCTCGTTCGACAGGCCGAACTGAACGCCCAGCACCGGCGCCATGAGGATCAGCGGCACCCCGCTCACCAGCCAGTGAGCCAGTATCTTACCGGTTATCCAGACCACCGGGGAAGTCGGCGTCAATACCAGCTGTTCCAGCGTGCCATCGGCGTAATCGCTCGCGAACATCCGGCCAAGAGACAGCATCGCCGCCAGCAGGGCAGCCACCCACACCACGCCGCCACCCATCAGGCGCAGCAGCTTGGGATCGGGCCCCACGCCAAGCGGAAACAGACTGGCGACGATGACGAAAAAAAACAGCACGGTAAGCACATCCCCGCGCCGCCTCATGGCCAGCGTCAGCTCGCGCCGCAGCAGTACAAAGACAATTTGCAGCGTGGTCATAGCGTCAATGGCAAGGTTTTGGGCGCGATGCCCGTAATCATGACCGGCTGGTGCGTGGTCATCATCGCCATGCCCCCCTGGCGCAAATGCTCGCCGATCAAAGTCTGCACCAGTTGCAGGGCAGCCTGATCGAGTGCTGTCAATGGCTCATCGAGTATCCACAACTTGGCCTTGACCAGCATCAGACGGGCCAGCGCAACGCGCCGACGCTGCCCTTGGGACAGCGATTTCGTCGGCAGGTTCAAACAATGGCCCAAACCGAGGTGCCCCAGCGCACCCTTCACCTCATCACTATCCACCGGGATTCCCGCCAGGCGACAGGAAAAATCGAGATTCTCGGAGGCGCTCAGATCTTCCTTGACCGCAGGCGCATGCCCGAAATAAGCCATCTCGGCATGGTAGGTCGCGCGCGCCGCGCCGATTTCTTCGCCGCGCCACAGAATTTCACCGAATTCCGGCGTCAGCAGACCGCACACCATGCGCAGCAGACTGGTTTTGCCACTGCCGTTGGCGCCCTGCACCAGCAGCAATTCACCTTCGTTGAGTGTGAAGTCAAGGTGGCTGAACAGCGTGCGCTCGCCTCGTACACAGGCGAGGTCTTTCCCTTCCAGCATTAATGTTTACCCAAAATTTTTGTAACGGCGGTTTTCTAACCGATCCGGGAAGAAGGGATTGTACTGGAAAAATGCAACGCCTTTACACCGGCGGAAGCATGCTCGGGTATTTAATTTATCCGACCGAGGCGATGAATGGGCCCCGCGTTACATGACTCTAAAAACCCTATTCACCACGGTGGCCGCGATGGAAGATCCTGCCAAAAACTACTACGGCGAATTCCGCAGGCTGTTCGAAAAGAAATGAGCGTGACAGCTTGAGCTTGCCGCGAATAAATAACTTTTCCAGGTTCAATAAAAACAGGGCCGGCAACAACCGACCCGCTTTCTTCATCCGCCTAGGGAAGCGGCTCGCATGAGCGAGCCTCCCCTCCCCGAGCTTACTTCAACTTGTAAATATACCTTACACCAGCGAATGTGACATTCTGATTCTGATTGAGGGCAACGGTCGCGTTGTCGGAATAGGCAAATGGCACGCCGTTGTATCCCCAGGTCCATTCGTCCAGCTTCGTGCGTTGGTGTATGAAGTCGACACGGATATCGGCGTTTTTCTCCAGCGCATACTTGCCAAACAAATTCAACCTGGACTGCCGATATACGACATCTGGAAGACCGATCGCCGCCTGGGCTGTATTGTTCACCAACGTGGTGCCGGTGGTGGTTTGATCCGCCGTTAGGCCATACTTGGTGATGTCATTGATATACGACAGATCCCCGCCTACCTCGAGTCGACTGGTCGGCCTGCCAACCACACCGAGCCCTACTGTGGTGCTGACATTATCCAAGGCAGCTATGTAGCCGGTGGAGTGATTTACGTGATCCAGGGTCTGATCGCCCTGAGCCCAATAGCCGGTCAGCTTCCATGCCTCGGACAGGGTATAAACCGCGTTGAGGCTGTATGAGCGCATGTTGGTATCGCGCATGCCCTTGATGCCCGCGGTGGTGTACCGGTCCCTTCCGTCTTCAACTATGAGCTGCAGGGACAGCTGGTTACTCGGGTCCCAGTCAACTGCCACTCTGACCTTGTCACGCTCGCGATCCGACATGGACATCGGGAAAATCGCGGTGGGAGACACGCCAACGATAGTGCCGGCGGGGACAATGCTGCCATAACCAGCTCCAGCAGCGATGGCCGCAGCACTGGTTTGGAGAGAGTACCAATCCGACCCTTCTCGCTTACTGCTCACATAGCTGACGGCTGCGTTGAGCGTTTCAGACATGGAACGCCGCAGTTCGGCACGATAGCCTGTCTCTTCGGTTTTCGCCCGCAACGCCGAAAGGCCGGCGACTTTGTCGGTGCTATCGGGAGTGCCTCGATCCAGCATGTCATAATTAACCCCCAGAGTCGCCCGATAGTTGTCCGGCAGCTGATAGCTTGCTTCCAGTTTACCGGCCAGCCTCTTCGACGAAGTCAGGCCATTGGTAAAGAAATTCGCGGGCGTCGTCGTCACCCCCTCTACGTTGTAATAGGCGATCGGCGTCTTGTCCTTTTTGTCCTCGTAACGCACATTGGCAAGCAGGGAAAGTTTAGCCATGGGACGTGCTGTCAGGCCGAGCTGGACCAGGCTGGAATCCACGACCCCACCCAGGTTGCTGATGCCGGCAGGGGCACCCGTCAGTCCCATGCTGCCGAAGTCCTCGTTCTGCGTGGCATGGGTATAAGCGTACTTGAAGGTGGCTCGGGTTGTAGGCGTGAAGGCATAGTTGCCGGAGACATAAAGCTGGTGCGCCTGGTTGTCGGGCGGCAGCGCCATGGGCATTCCCAGGATGCCCTGAATGCCGGTGAGGCCACCCGAAAGTGCCGTTGGAGCGCCCAGAGGGTTATTTAACGTACCCGGCACGGTTGGCGTCAGGGAGCCGTTAGCGTTGGTGAAAAACGAGCCGTAATAGCCCCCGCTCACCATGAATTTCTCGCCGGAAAAATTCAGTTTGGTCTCGAACTGTTTGGTTGTGGAGTTGACCGGCTCGGGCAGCATCAGCAGCGCCCACTGGGTGACGCCAGCAGTACAACCGATTTGCCCCGCCTGCGCGGGTGCCGCACCCGAGGTACAGGCAAAGCCTTTGCCGAACAGCCGCGCCCCATCCTTGTCTTCGTTCTTGAAGTTCGCCTCGAACTGGAGGTTAGGGGTGAGCCATTTCTCCACGCCGAGGCTGAGGCCCTTGCGCTTGAGATCGAGGTTTAGATCCGTCCCTGCACCGGGGGTGGCCAATCTTACGACGCTCGGGGTGGTCGTTCCGGCACCCTGCAGGCCGGTATTGATGGTGCGGATATCGTGGCGGGTAATCTCGTTATATTCCGCGGAATACTTCCAGTCCCCCTGTTTATTCTGCGAAAAGCGCAGTTCACGGTTGTCGAGACCCAGGTTGCGGCCTTCGAAATTCGTCCATAGCCCCGTCGCATCGTCGCGTTTGACGATATCGAAGTCCAGCAGGAGAGAGGCGTCATCCTTGCGCATGCCGTTGTATTGCCCGAAGATCGCCCTGTCCTTGCTATCGCCGCTGGCAACGCCCAGCCCGACGCTTACCGAGCTATCCGGCTTGATGTATTGTGCGATGTCCTCCTCGGCGTGCGCCGGCCCGAAGGCCGCGAGCACAGAGAGGACAATGAGTTTCTGGCTGAAGCCAAAATGCTGTTTGGATGTGTTCATCATCGATCTCCCGGTCTCAGCGCAGGTTGAACTGCGGGGTTGGGTTGGTAGCGCTCGGGTTGTTGCTGCCATGCACCTGGGTATGGCAGTTCAGACAACCCCGCCCTTGGGTAATGTTGATATTGCTCTTGCCGGACGAGGTAGCCGTTGGCCGCAATGCGGTCGGTCCTATATTGCCGGTCAGTGCAGGGATAGTGCCTCCATGTGGTGTATGGCACGATTGGCACAGGAATGGCGGCCGCATCTTCAGCATGCTCTCTGCCGTGGTGCCATGCGGGTTATGGCAGTTCGAGCAGTCTTCACTGACCGGCTCATGGTTATGGACGAACGGCCCGCGTTTCTCCATATGGCAGGTGTAGCAGGTATCGACCACGCTATCGCGCTTCATGAGTTTCGGCCCGGCCGATCCATGCACATTGTGGCAGTCCGAGCACGCCATCTTGCCCTCAACGATCGGGTGGTGCGAAGGCTTGTTGACCTGAGCGCGCTGTTCCTTGTGGCAAGTGAAGCAGAGCTCGGTCTGGGTGCGTTTGTCGCGCACCACATCTTTTGCCGAGTGAATCTTGTGGCACGTTGAGCACGCCACGTCGCGAGCTTGATGGGTGCTTCCCATCCAGTGCGAACGCTTCGCATCCTTCTGGTGGCACTCCAGGCAAGAGCCATTGCGCTCTTCGACCGGGGTGTCGGTTCTCTTGCCTTGAATACCGAAGTAGTGATCAACCCGATCAGCGGAGGGAAGGCTACCCGGCGCCAACTGCCCGGAATAAGTGCGTTCGGGTTTCGGGCGAATCTTGGTGTCCTGGGCGTTGAGTACGTGCGCTTCACTTTCACCGTGGCATTTGGTGCAAGTCGGCGTGCGGCTGTCTGCGACAGTACCGTGCTTGGTTTTGCCGATGGCGAGCAAGCCTGGGGCGTCGGCTTCATCGTGGCAGCTCGTACACTTGGCATCGCCCTTGAGGACGAGGTCCTTGGGCGCTTCCTGGGGCGCCACTTTGGCCACAACCACCTTGGGCGCTTCTTTCCCTGCGGCCGGTTTTGGAATGTCGGCGGCCATGGAGGAAGATACCCCCACCGCGGCACCAATAAACGCACACAAGGTCAACACCTGTCGCAAGAGCTTCATTTTATTTCTCCCCTAACTTTAAAACCACCCGTGCGACCCGAAAGAAGCCGCGCCGTTAAATACACCTTTATTGAATAGAAAGAATCCAGTCGGCCAGATTTTTCTGCTCGTTAATGTCCTTGGTATCGATGAGCTTGTGCTTTTCTTCCTTGCCGTCTGAAAGTTTGACCATCGGCTCCGTGGTGAAGTTGGTGATCAGCTTGCTCTGGCCATCGGCCTTGCCCCTGTATTTATCCGCAACTTTCTTGTAGGAAGGCCCTTTTTTGGACTTGTCGACAGCATGGCACTTGAAGCAGTCGTTCCTCTTTGCCAGCGCTCTTGCCGCGTCCTCATCGAAGGCTGATGCCTGGGACGGC
>NZ_DATKTK010000032.1:0-54720 GCF_035531155.1 Sulfuricella sp.
CTTGCCGTATCCGCGACGGGTGCATCCATACCCGTCACCGCGTTTCGCGTCATGACCCGAGGCAGGAGCCGTATGCGGCAATTCCGCAAGTACGGATCTGTGCGGGGGGTGTTGGGTAACCGGCATTCCTACCGCGACCCCCGCCGCACCGGCCCTACGGGCTACCCTCGATTTTCCGGGTAAATCGGGCGGCCGCGTAAAACTCGGCCTTTGGCCTCAGACAAACGCAGCCGACGGCCCCCGATTTACCCGGAAAACCGAGGCGGTGCAGAGGGGGAACCGGGTGGTGTGCGTAGCGGGTTGATTCTCTCCACTTTCAGCCCTCTCTCCAACTCTCTCCCGGAGGGAGATAGGGCTGCTGTCCCTTCCCCTTCAAGGGGAAGGCTAGGATGGGGACGGGGTGTTTGGTTTAACTTCCCCTTGATTCGCCGCCGAGTAGCGCAGCCAAGCCGGGGGATTTCTGCGAGGACTGTTTGAGCGCAAAGCGCGAGTTCCGCAGCAGCCCGGCTTGGCGAGCAACGCAGGGAACCCCGAAGGGGCGGTGGATGGGAGTCGCCTTCTTTGGGTTACCTTTCTTGGCGAAGCAAGAAAGGAACCAGCTGCCGGGCTGCCCCCGGCACCTAAACAATCGCGCGAAGCGCACAAAACCACAACCAAGCAACAGCAAACCCGTTCCGCGTCATTGACGCTCTACCTGATTGCGCCTTGCGCGAGTTTATTCCGCCAGAAGAGCTACCGTCGTCTCGGCCGTCGTTTTATTGATATCAAGCTGCACCACACAGTACTCAACCTGTTCTTCGACAGGCGTGGGGTCGTCCGCACAACCGCAGCCGGGAGTAATCCCCGCATAAAAAATGCCGACTTTTGCACGGATGAAACTGGCTTCATCGGAAACGCCGATAACCCGCACATCGAGTTTGTCATCCAGGGCATAGCTGCTGGTAGATAATCCCTGCTGCAAGGGTAGCTGTTCAGCACCCAGTTGCTCTATTTCCGCCTTGAGCAGAATAATAGGGGACGTAGCCCTAATTCCATCGCACCGACTGTTTTGTGTGCGCTACGCGCGGGTGTTTGGGTGCCGGGGCTGCCCGGCGGGCAGGTTACCTTTCTTGCTTCGCCAAGAAAGGCTAACCCAAAGAAGGCGACCCGCCCGCACCGGCCCTGCGGGCTACCCTCGGCTTTCCGGGCAAATCGGGCGGCCGCGTAAAACTCGGCCTTTGGCCTCAGACAAACGCAGCCGACGGCCCCCGCTTCACCCGGAAAACCGAGGCGGTGCAGAGGGGGATTTAGGTCTTGTGGGCGGAGCCCGGTTTTTGGGTGCCCTCCCCGGCGGAGAGGGCGGGGTTGGGTTGGTTTTTCGGTCCCCTTGGTCCGCCGCCGAGTAGCGCAGCCAAGTCGGGGGATTTCTGCGAGGACTGTTTGAGCGCGTAGCGCGAGTTCCGCAGCAGCCCGGCTTGGCGAGCAACGCAGGGAACCCGTAGCGTAGCGAAGGGCGGCAGACAGGGGCGGCTTTCTTTGGTTACTTTCTTTAGCCGTTTAAAGAAAGCAACTAGCCCGCCGGGCTACCCCTGGCACCCAAACATTCGCGCGAAGCGCACAAACCGCTCCGCGTGTTTATTCCGCCAGTAGAGCTACCGTCGTCTCGGCCGTGATTTTATTGATATCAAGCTGCACCACGCAGTACTCAACCTGTTCTTCGACCGGCGTGGGGTCATCCGCACAACTGCAGCCGGGAGTGATCCCGGCATAAAAAATGCCGACCTTGGCACGGATGAAACCGGCTTCCTCGGTGACACCGATAATCCGCACGTCGAGTTTGTCGTCCAGGGCATAGCTGCTGGTCGATAATCCCTGCTGCAAGGGCAGCTGTTCGGCGCCCAGTTGCTCGATTTCCACCTTGAGGGTGCCCTCAAAATCGGGTGTGCCCCAGGCGTTTAATGATTTGATTAGTCGAAGCATTGGCTATTCCCTTCCAGTCCAAGGAAATCTGGCGCTTAGTAGCCGGCGGCTTTGCCGGCAGCTTCCTCCCGCTCCTGGCTTGCCTGTTCGACCGTCTTTTCCACGCCCTTGGCCTTGTCCAGCGCGTCGCGTTGCGGCTCGAACAGCTTGGTGGCGGATTTGTCCGGTTCGGTGTGGGGGATCGGCGGCTGGTAGGGCTTTTGTTCGCAGGCGGCGAGCAGCGTTGCCGTCAGCAGCAATATGATTAATCCGATGTGTTTCATGGGGTTTTCTCCTCAAACAATCCAGTCGGCAGGCCGTCGATGCTGACCCGATTTTTTTCATACTGGTAATCGCGCACGCCCTGCTCGCCTTTCTTTTCCACCCAGCGCAGCAGCGCCTCTCGTTCTCCAGTATAGGTGTAGAGGGGCACGCCGGCACCGCAGGAGGTTTGCAGCGATTCGATGTCGAGCAGGATGATCTGGCGCGTGCCGGGCAGGTTGGGGAATTGCGGCGCGAGCGTTGCCCATTCGGAATCGCCCGGCTTGATGGCGCGTCCCTGGCCATACAGGCGCAGGATCAGGTGGTTGCCCTCGAAGGCGCAGAACATCAGCGTCATGCGTCCATTTGCCAGCAGGTGGGCGGCGGTTTCGTTGCCGCTGCCGGTGAGGTCGAGGTAGGCCACGCGCCGGTCATCCAGGATGCGCAGGCTGTCCAGCCCCTTGGGCGAGAGGTTGATGCGCCCGTCCTGAGTCGCGGTGGCGACGAAGAAGATGTGCTGCCGTGCGATGAAGGCTTTGAGGTTGTCGTCGAGGGCGGGATAGAACCTGGCCATTATTCGCCCCAGCGAGCCATCAGTTGGTGTTCGACGCCGAGATGATCGAGGATGCGCGCGACGATGAAGTCCACCACTTCGTCCACGCTCTGGGGGTGGTGGTAGAAGCCGGGGTTGGCGGGGAGGATGACGGCGCCGGCGCGGGCCAGTTTCAGCATGTTTTCCAGATGGATGACGGAGAACGGCGCTTCGCGCGGGACGATGATGAGCTTGCGGTTTTCCTTCAGCATCACGTCGGCGGCGCGTTCGATCAGGTTGTCGGACAGCCCTGCCGCGATCGAGCCGAGCGTGCCCATGGTGCAGGGGCAGATCACCATGGCGTCGGCCGGGTTGGTGCCGGAGGCCACCGGGGCGAACCATTCGTCGCGGCCGAACACCTTGAGTCGGTCGGGCGATGCGCCGTAGCGTTCGCACAGCATTTGCTGCGCTTCCTGCGGGCGGGTGGGAAGGGTCAGATCCATTTCCTGTTTTGCCACGATCTGCGCCGCCTGCGAATACAGGAGATAGACCCGGCTACCGCTTTCCAGCAGACACTGTAGCAGGCGCAGGGCGTAGGGCATGCCGGAAGCGCCGGTCAGCGCCAGGGTGATGGTCTTGTTTTGGGTTTTCATGCTTCAGATTGTAGGCCAGGTAAGCGGCGCGCTCAATGCTGCGGTGCGGAAGTGCCGGGTGGGGGTGCCACAGGCTGCGGGGCGGCGGCCGCTTCAGCCTTAAGCCTCGCCTTTTCCTCTGCCTCCGTTTTTTTCGCAGCCTCTGTCTGTGCTTTGGCCTCGGACCTTAGGCGGTCTTCTTCCTGTTTTTGTAGGACCAGCGGGCAGAGGGCTTTTTCGAATACGTCGCCGAGGCTGTCAGGGATGATCGGGGCGGGGTCGCCTTCCTTGGTCGGGGTGTATTCGAAGAGTTCTCCTGCCGGGGTGTAGAGCAGGTAGCTGATCAGCTTGAGGGTGTGCTCGGCGCAATGTATGCGCTCGCGGTACAAGGCGCTGGCAATGAGCTTGTCCTTGAAGGGTTGGGGCGTGATGAACACTGCCTTCTTCCAATAGGTGATCTCGTCGTCATTCAGGAAGAGTTTGGATCGATCGTAAAAGTACAGGCTCTGATCGGCTGCGGTGTGAATTTTCACCCATTCTGCCGCAATAGTGACGGACGGCGCAGTTGCCAGGCAGGCCACCAACAGCAGGAGCGCGCGCTTCATGGCTGGGGTAGCGGTGTCCGGGCGGGGACAGGGTTCGCTCCCTCGGCCAGGAGTTTGGCGGTGATCAGCCCGTTCACGGTGCCGAACAGCAGCGCGGCGGCGGCGAAAATCGGGGCGAGGTAGAGGATGCCGGCATGCGGGATCAGCCACAGGTAAACCACGGCCATTTGCCCGGCGATATGGACGAAGGCGGCGATGATGCTCAGGGAAATTGCGCCGAACCAACTTCTCGGCAGATGTCGCGCCAGTGCCAGCGCTGCGAGGCTGGCTGCCGCACCGGAAAAACTCAGGGCGAACGAAGGGGAAAGGAAGGTGCCGAGGATCAGGCTACCCGCCACCACCCGCAGCAGCGATACCCACACGGCAGCGCGCAGGCCGAAGCGTTCCAGCACCAGCAGGGTGACGATGTTCGCCAGCCCGGGCTTGATGCCGGGCAGCGGTGAGGGGATGACGGCTTCCATCACCGAAAGGCCAATGGCGAACGCCGCCAGCCGCGCGATGCGGTGGTCTTCCGGGGTGGTCTGGATGGTGATTTGCATGTTTCTTACCACAGAGACACAGAGGCGCCTACTTCTGGCTCTGTGGTTAATAGTTAAGTGAATCATATAATTTTTTAGCGCCGGTCAGTTCCAGGCTGACCTGGTTGGGCAGGCACAGGGCCGCTTCTCCAGCCTGGCTCAGCCAGCCCTGTTTGACGCAATACTGGCGCGGGCTGGGGTCTTCGGCTACACGGGCGCGGCGGTTGTGGATTTCGATGCGGCTGGTGCCGAGCGGGCCGTGCGCGAGGTAGCTGCGGTTTTCAGACAGGCTGAGCTCGGCGACTATTTTGCCGCCGCTACGCACCACTGCTTTGTCGGCGGCATGGCCTTGCCACAGGGTGGCAAACAGCCAGGTCGTGATGATCATGCCGGCAAGCAGCACTAGCCAGTCGCCGGTTTTTATCAGCCTCAGCATCAACTCAGCTCCCGATGCCTCACCATCGTCTGCTGCCCGCCGGTGCGGAAATGTTCCGTCAGTTTTTCGGCGAAATACACCGAGCGGTGCTGTCCACCCGTGCAGCCCAGGGCGATGGTCAGATAGTTGCGGTTGTCGCGGATGAAGCAGGGCAGCCAGTCTTCCACGAAGCGGCGGATGTCGCCGAGCATTTTCTGCACGCTGGCATCGCTCTCCAGGAAGGCGGCAACCGCGGCATCCTTGCCGGTGAGCGGGCGCAGCAAAGGGTCGTAATGGGGATTGGGCAGGCAGCGCACGTCGAAGACGAAGTCGGCATCGAGCGGGATGCCGTGCTTGAAGCCGAAGGACTGGAACAGCAGGGTCAGCCGGGAGCGGTCGAAATCCACGAAATCCTTGATCCAGGCGCGCAAGGTGTTGGGGTTGAGGTCGCTGGTGTCGATGCGATGGCCGAGGTCGCCTACCGGTTCGAGCAGGTTGTGCTCGAGCTGGATGCATTCCTGCAGGGTGCGCTGGCCGCTGCTCAAGGGATGGCGCCGCCGCGTTTCGCTGAAGCGCTTGACCAGGGTGTCGGTCTTCGCCTCCAGAAACAGCAGGCGCAGGTCGATGCCCTGTTCCTTGATCTGCGTAATGATTTGCGGCAGCTGATCGAGCGTGCCGCTGCTGCGTACGTCGACGCTGATGGCGATGCGCGCATGGCCGGCCTGGTCGAGGAAGCCGGCGATGTTGGGCAGCAGTTGAGCCGGCAGGTTGTCCACGCAGTAAAAGCCGCTGTCTTCCAGTACGGCGAGCGCGATGCTTTTGCCGGAGCCGGAGAGGCCGCTGATCAGGATGAGTTGCATTCTTAGGGTAAGGGGTGAGGGGCGAGAGGTGAGGGGGTGTTCTTCATTTTTCTTCCCCCGGGCCTGCCATCAGGCGTTCATGCCGCTCGACAAATTCGCGCGTGCTGTTGATCCCGCGCTTGCGCAGGATATGGTTGCGCACGGCGACTTCCACCATCACCGCAATGTTGCGGCCCCCCGCAACGGGGATGCGTACCTTGGGAATTTCCACGCCCAGGATGTTCTGGCTGAGTTCCTCGATTTGCAGCCGGTCCTGGGACGAAATTTTCAGGTCGGACAATTTGATTAGATTGACGATCAGCTTGATGTTCTTTTTCGGCTTGACCGAGGTCTCGCCAAACAGCGCGCGGATGTTCAGTACGCCCAGGCCGCGTACTTCCATGAAATCCTGCAGCAGCGCCGGGCAGCGTCCCTCCACGGTTTCCGGCGAAACCAGGTAGAAGTCCACCACATCGTCGGCGATCAGGCGGTGGCCACGTGTAACCAGCTCCAGCGCCAGCTCGCTTTTGCCGATGCCGCTTTCGCCCGTGATCAGCACTCCCATGCCTTGTACTTCCAGAAAAACGCCGTGCAGGGAGATGGTCTCGGCCAGTACCTGGGTGAGGTAGTGGTTGAGCACGTTCATCAGGTAGGGGCTGGGTTGCGGCGAGGTGAATAGCGGCGTCTGGCTGCGGTTGGCGGCGTCGAGCAGTACCTCCGGCACCGGCTCCTTGTTGGCGACGATGATTGCGGCAAGCTCGGTGGAGAACAGGTTGCCGATGGCCTGAGCCAGGGCAGGCTGATCCAGGCTGCGCAGGTAGTCCATTTCTGCACAGCCGAGCACCTGTACCCGGTTGGGATGGACTAAATTAAGGTGGCCGATCAGCGCCAAGGTCGGTTTTTGCACGATTTCGCCGGTGAGTTGGCGGGCTCCGCCCCCCACACCGGCGACCCAGACGAGTCCCAGTTTGTCGTGGGTTTCGTCGAACAGCTGCTTTACGTTTATCTGTGACATTTAAAGTACTGAGTCCTGAATGCTGAGTCTTGGTGGATTTTACTCAGGACTGATTCTAACTCCATGTGGTCAGCAGGCGGTAGGTTTCGACCGGATCGGAACTGGCCTGCAATTTCTCGCGCAACTGGCGATTGCTGAACATCTGAGCCAGTTCGCCGAGGATTTGCAGGTGCAGGTCAGTGGCCTGTTCCGGCACCAGCAGGATGAACAACATGCCGACCGGCTGGCCATCGGGCGCATCGAAGGAAATCGGTGTTTTCAGCCTGAAGAAGGCGCCAGTGGCTTCGCGCAGGCCCTTGATGCGGCCATGCGGGATGGCGATCCCATAGCCGAGTCCGGTGGAGCCGAGTTTTTCACGCGTAGCGAGGCTGCCGATCACCTTCTTGCGCGGTAGCTGCAGATTGTTTTCGAACAGCCAGCCGGCTTCCTCGAATAGCTGTGCCTTGCTGCCTACATCGAGGCCGCAGAGGACGTTGCCTGGGGGCAGTATTCTGGCGAGGAGACTCATATCCGGCTTTGGGGCAGGGCGCGGCGGTACTTTTTCGGTTGCCGCCGCGCGATGGCTTACTCGGCGACTTGCTGGTGTTTGCCGCCGCTGCCGCGGGTCGGGCCGCCGTTCATTTCCTTGTGCTTGACGATCTGGCGGTCGAGCTTGTCCACCAGGCTGTCGATGGCGGCGTACATGTCGGCATCCTCGGATTTAACGAAAATATCCTTGCCGCTGACGTGAACGTTTACTTCGGCTTTCTGGGCCAGTTTTTCGACGGAGAGAATGACGTTGACGTCAATGACTTGGTCGAAGTGGCGGGTAACCCTGCCGAGCTTGTCGGTGACGTAATCGCGGATGGCGGGGGTCACTTCAACGTGGTGGCCGGTAACATTGAGGTTCATTTGAGGCTCCTTCGGGTTGATATTGGATGTTAAAGGGATAGAAGAGTCTATAAACGGACAACCAGAACATTCTGGCTGCACTGGCGGGCGCGCTGCTGCGTTGCCGTCCGCTTGCATGGAATGGCCATGCGGCGCGTCCAGCGTCTTGCATCGCATCCCGCCAGCACATCCATAATTGTCCAGGTTATCCATTTACAGACTCTTTCGGAAACTGACCGCGGGAATTTGCATGGACTCGCGGTACTTTGCTACGGTGCGCCGGGCAACGACGATGCCCTGTTTTGCCAGAATATCTGCAAGCTGGCTGTCGGAAAGAGGTTTTTGCGGGGTTTCTGCCGCCACCAGCTGTTTTATCAGCGCACGGATGGCCGTGGAGGAGCAGGCGCCACCGGTTTCCGTGGCGCAGGAACTGCCGAAAAAATATTTGAGTTCGAAAACGCCGCGCGGGGTGAACATGTACTTCTGTGTGGTGACGCGCGAGATGGTGGATTCATGCAGCTCGACGGCTTCAGCGATCTCTCTCAGCACCAGGGGGCGCATGGCCACTGCACCGTGTTCGAAGAAATTCCGCTGGCGCTCGACGATGGCCTGGGAAACACGCAGGATGGTCTCGAAGCGCTGCTGGATGTTCTTGATCATCCATTTCGCTTCCTGCATCTGACTCGACAGGTGCTGCCCGCTGCTATCGCGGTTGCGCCGCAGAATATCGGCGTACATGCGATTGATGCGCAGCTTGGGCATGACCTCCGGGTTCAGGGTGGCGACCCATTGCCCCTTGACCTTCTTTACCTCGACGTCGTGCTGGATGTAGCGCGTGTCCAGGTTGGCGAAGGTGGCGCCGGGGCGCGGATTGAGGCTGGTGATCAGGCTCTGGGTGGCACGCAGTCCGTCGTCGTCGAGGCGCAGCAATTTCTTCAGTTTGGTGAAATCGCGCGCAGCCAGCAGGTTAATGTGGTGCTTCGCGAGGGAAAGCGCTTGCTCTCTGTATGGAGTTTCAGGCGGAAGGGTTTCGAGCTGCAAGGCCAGGCACTCCCCCAAATCCCGTGCGCCGACACCAGGCGGGTCGAGGTTTTGCAGGTGGCATAGCGCAGTATGCAGCTCGATCGGTTCGATTTCCAGTTCGGGCGGCAACAGCGCGGCGAGTTCATCGAGGTTCTGGGTGAGATAGCCGTCTTCGTCGAGGGCATCGATCAGCAAGGCGACAATTCGCTTGTCGTGTTCGGACAGCGAAGTGAGGCCTAACTGCCAGTTGAGGTGGTCGCGCAGATCCACCGCTTCGGCACGTTGCGAAGAGTAGTCGCTATCCTCTTCGTCGTCGTGCGCAGTCCAGGGGCTATCCTGATCCCAATCGCTTTCGGTAAGGGGGGCGGGTTCAGCGGGTGTCGCGTCGGTAGCGCTGCTGGAGGTGGGCTGAGTAGAGAACTCGTCCGGCTTGCCGCCGGCATCGGCTACTTCCTCGCTTTCCGTATCGCCTGTGCTTTCCACCCGTTCGAGGAAGGGATTTTCCTGGGTGAAGGCGTCCAGTTCCTGGTCAAGTTCCAGCGTCGACAGCTGGAGCAGCCGGATGGACTGCTGCAGCTGAGGCGTCAGGGTCAGGTGTTGCGAAAGTTTGAGTTGTAGGCTGTGCTTCATGTATTTGTTCCCGGGAGAATGTAGGCACGGTTCCTGGAGCGGGTTCGCCGCTACATCCGGAAGTGTTCTCCCAGGTAAACTTTTCTTACATTTTCATTATAAACGATTTCATCCGGATTTCCGCTGGCCAGCACCTCGCCGTCATTGATAATGTAGGCGCGATCGCAAATTCCCAGGGTTTCCCGTACGTTGTGATCGGTGATCAGCACGCCGATATTCTGTGAAGTAAGGAAGCGGATGATTTTCTGGATATCGATCACGGCGATAGGGTCAACCCCGGCAAAGGGCTCGTCCAGCAGGATGAAGCGCGGCTGGGTGGCGAGTGCACGGGCGATTTCCACCCGGCGGCGCTCGCCGCCGGAGAGGGAAAGCGCCGGGTTGTTGCGCAGGTGGTTGATATGCAGCTCGTGCAGCAGATCGTCCAGGCGCTGTTCGACCTGCCCCGGTTCAAGCGTTTGCAGCTCCAGGATCGCCCGGATGTTTTCGGACACCGTCAGCTTGCGGAAGATCGATGCTTCCTGAGGCAGGTAACTCAAGCCCAGCCGGGAGCGGCGGTGGATCGGCAGGCGGCTCAGTTCTTCGCCGTCCAGGCGGATGCTGCCGCCATCCAGCGGCACCAGTCCCACCATCATGTAGAAGCTGGTGGTCTTGCCCGCGCCATTCGGCCCGAGCAACCCGACCACTTCGCCGCTGGACACATCCAGCGAAACGTTTTTCACTACCTGGCGCGATTTGTAGCGCTTTTTCAGGCCCTGGACGATCAGTTCACTCATATAAATGCAGTCCGTAGGAGCGAGTTTGGCCGCGATAGATTCGCGGGTAAGCCCGCTCCTACTCTTCTCGTGGATTGGCGATACTTTCGGCGGGTTTCAGCTTGCTGGGAGACGGGGCGGGGGCGTCGGTTTTCTTTTTCGGCTGTATCACCGTGCGAACCCGACCGCGCGGGTTGCTGGCCGTGGCGGTTTCCTTGCCTCCGATCACCTGGAAGAATTCGGTCTTGCCATCATAGGAAATATAGTTTCCATGTGCTTCATCCAGACCGCGCTTCATGCGCGCCTGATTGAAAAGCTGTACCAAATCCTTCCTCTGATCGTATTCGATGCGCAGGGCATAGCCTTCAATGTATTCGTCGTAGCCTTCGCGCTTCTGCCTGAAACTGGCCAGGTTGCCGTAAGCCGTCCCGAGCTGGAAACCTTCGGCATCCTCAGTGACCACCAGCTTATCGGCGAGGATTCGCAGCGTGCCCTGGGTGAGGATGACATTGCCTTCGTAAATGCTGATTTTCTTGGCATCATCCACAGTGGCGGTATCCGACTCCAGGTTAATGGGCTTGTCCCGATCCGCTTTCTCAGCATGAGCCCAGGGCGTGGCTACCAGCAATAATGCTGTCCACAGGCAGAGAAGGAGCGAAAGTTTAACGGTTGGGTTTTTCATAACGGCCTTTGACGCGTGAAAACAGTTTCATCACGTGGGTTTTGTTGTTCAATTCTAAACCAACGGCGTCGACATTAATACGTGCATCCCGAATGTTAACAGCCTTGTCGGTCAGCGCCAGATCCTTGTCCGGAATGACATGCAGGTAGCTGGTCGTGAGCGTCAAGGTGCTTTTGCCGTCGAAGGCATCGCGTGTGACCACGACGTTGCCTGTGAAGTAGGCATGTTCCCCCTCCTTCGACAGTAGCCCCTTGGTCGACTGGATGTGTGTCGGGGCCATCCCGCTTTCGAAGCGGGTGAAATGCGGCCTGTCGAGATGGGTGCTGTCGTCATCCGGGTAATGCAGCATCTTGGTGGCGGTCAGGGTATGCCGCGGCAGTCCGTCCATGCCCATGCGGGTGGCGGTGAAGTTTTCCACGGTATAGTCGGGGTCGTGCCGGCCGCTGCCGTCGTTTTTCGGCTGCGTCGGCTGCACCGTGCGGTCGAGCCAGAACGTCAGCATCGCCAGCAGTACCAGCAGACCAGCTGGGAACCAGAGTGTAAAGCGGTCGCGCATCAGGCCTGTCACGGGGAGATAGCCAGCAAAGTTATTTCAGATAAGGCGCCATTTGCGCCTCGAAAGTTCCCTGCGCCTGCATGATCAGCTCGCACATTTCGCGCACGGCGCCGCGCCCGCCCGCCAGTTCGGTGACGTAGTGGGCATGCTGCTTGACCAGAGCCGGGGCGGCGGGAACGCACACGCCCAGCCCACAGCGGCGCATCACCGGCAGGTCCACCACGTCATCGCCCATATAGGCGCATTCTGTAGGGTCAATGCCGGTTTTCTCCAGCACTTCGAGAAAGGCGGCCAGCTTGTCCTCCGAGCCCTGGTAAAGATGGGTCACGCCCAGGTTGATGGCGCGCAGCGCAACCAACTGCGAGGTTCGGCCGGTGATGATTGCCAGCTCGACACCGGAGCGGTTCAGCATTTTCATGCCGTGGCCGTCGAGAGAATTGAACGCCTTGAATTCCTGGCCGTCGTCGGCCAGGTAGAGGCTGCCGTCGGTCATCACGCCATCCACGTCGAAGATGGCCAGTTTGATTTTTTTTGCGCGTTCGAAAGCGTCCATTGTCTTGTTGAATTCTTAAAGATTAACCACGAATGACACGAATGTTCACTAATGAACACGAATAAAAAAACAATATCGTTAGGATTGGCACGGACAAGCCTTTATTAACCCAGTTACCGAGCACTGTATAAATGATGGCTTTGGGTTTTCATTCGTGAACATTCGTGGGCTATTCGTGTAAATTCGTGGATAAAGTTTTTGAACTTAAACCACCCCTGCCCGCAGCAGGTCGTGCATGTTCAGCGCGCCGACCAGCCGGCCATCCGCGTCCACCACCAGCAGCCCGTTGATCTTGTGCTGATCCATCATCTGCACGGCCTCGGCCGCCAGCTTTTCCGGGCCGATCGTGCGCGGGTTAAGGGTCATCACCTCGGCCACCTTGGCGGCGCGGATGTCGAGCGTTTTGTCGAGGGCGCGGCGCAGGTCGCCGTCGGTGAACAGTCCGAGCAGGCGGTCTGCGTCGTCCGCCACCGCGGTCATGCCCAGGCCCTTGCGCGACATTTCCAGCAGCGCCTCGGTGAGCAGCGCCGTTTCCGGTACCTTGGGCAGCGCTTCGCCGCTGTGCATCAGGTCGCCGACATGCACCAGCAGGCGCCGGCCGAGCGCCCCGCCGGGATGGGATCGGGCGAAATCCTCCGCGCCGAAGCCGCGCGCATCGAGCAGCGCGATCGCCAGCGCATCGCCCAGCGCCAGCGCCGCGGTGGTGCTGGCAGTCGGAGCCAGTCCCAGCGGGCAGGCTTCCTGCGCCACGCTGGCATCGAGGTGCGCGTCCGCCTCGCGCGCCATGGATGAAGCCGGATTGCCGGTCATGGCGATGAGCTTCGCCCCCCTGCGCTTGACGATCGGCAAGATGGTGAGCAGCTCCGGACTTTCGCCGGAATTGGACAGGGCGATCAGCACGTCATCCGCGGTGATCATGCCGAGATCGCCGTGGCTGGCCTCGCCGGGATGGACGAAGAACGCCGGGGTGCCGGTGCTGGCCATGGTCGAGGCGATCTTGCGCGCGATGTGGCCGGACTTGCCCATGCCGCTTACCACAACCCTTCCCCGGCAGTGTAGAATCAGTTGCAGGGCGCAGGTGAATTTGTCGTCCAGCCGGCCTATTAGCGCTTCGACGGCCTTGGCTTCGATAGAGAGTACCTGGCGCGCCAGGTCGAGAGCGTTGCGGTCGGATATCGGTTCGGTTGCGTTCATCCGAGCATTATACTAAACCCCACAGTCTATTGCCTCACCTGATTTTCATATGCATAACACCCTGCAACTTGTCCTGATCCTGCTTGCCGCCGCCGTGCTGGTGGTGGCGCTGTTCCGCTCGCTGCGCCTGCCTCCCTTGCTCGCCTACCTGCTGGTGGGCATCGTCATCGGCCCGCATGCCTTGGGATGGGTGCCGGAAAGCGGCGAAACGACTTACCTGGCTGAATTCGGCGTGGTATTCCTGATGTTCAGCATCGGTCTGGAATTCAGCCTGCCACAGCTGAAAGCCATGCAAGGTCTGGTGTTTGGTCTCGGCGGCGCTCAGGTTCTATTAACCCTGGCGCTGGTATTGGTGATATGCCTGGCTCTGGGGTTGAGCTGGCAAGCCGGGGTGGCGCTGGGCGGCATCCTGGCGATGTCCTCCACGGCCATCGTCAGCAAGCTGTTGGCTGAACGGGTCGAGCTGCATTCCAGGCACGGCCGCGAAATTGTCGGGGTGCTGCTGTTCCAGGACTTGGCGGTGGTGCCCCTGCTGGTGCTGATTCCAGCCCTGGCCGCCGGCGACAACAACCTGGGCTGGACGATGGCGGAAGCAGTCATCAAGGCGGTGCTGCTGTTGGCGGTGCTGCTGGTTTTTGGTCAGCGCATCCTACGCCCATGGCTGCATCTTGTCGCCGGACACAAGACTTCCGAGCTGTTCATGCTCAACGTGCTGCTGGTGACGCTGGGCCTCGCCTATCTGACCGAGATGGCCGGCCTGTCGCTGGCGCTGGGGGCATTTCTTGCCGGAATCCTGATTTCCGAGACCGAATACCGCTACCAGGTGGAAGCCGACATCAAACCTTTTCGCGATGTGCTGCTCGGCTTGTTCTTCGTCACCATCGGCATGTTGCTCGACCTGCATGCTGTTGCTGACAACTTTGCCTGGGTGATGGGGCTGCTTTTCCTGCTGGTGGTGGGCAAGGCCCTGATGATCGGCCTCTTGAGCCGTTTCTCCGGCAGCGAGCTGTCGGTTTCCATCCGCTCCGGGCTGGCGCTGGCCCAAGGAGGAGAATTCGGTTTCGTATTGCTAGCACTGGCCGGGGGGGTGCATCTCCTGGATGAGCGAATTTTGCAGATCAGCCTCTCGGCGATGCTGCTTTCGATGCTGGCGGCGCCATTCATCATCCACTACAGCGAAGCCATCGTGCAGAAAGTGTGCGGCGGTGAATGGGTGAACCGTGCCCGCGAGCTGCATGAAGTCGCAGTGCGCAGTGCGTCCAGCGACCAGCATGTCATCGTCTGCGGTTATGGCCGTAGCGGACAGAATCTGGCGCGCTTTCTGGAGCAGGAAAACATTTCATTTATTGCGCTTGACCATGACCCGGAGCGCGTCAAGGCGGCGGCGGTGGCGGGCGAAAGCGTCGTCTATGGCGATGCGAGCCGGCGCGAAGTGTTGATGGCGGCCGGGCTGAACCGTGCCAAGGCGCTGGTGGTGACCTACGCCGACGTGAAATCATCGCTGCGGGTGCTGCACCATGCCCATGAAATGCGCCCCGACCTGCCGGTGATCGTGCGTACCCTGGACGATACGGACCTGGAAAAACTGCGCGACGCCGGTGCCACAGAAGTCGTGCCGGAAGTGCTGGAAGGCAGCCTGATGCTGGCTTCGCACACCCTGATGCTGCTTGGCGTGCCGCTGTCGCGCGTAGTCAGGCGCGTGCGCCAGGTTCGGGAAGCACGCTATAGCCTGCTGCGCGGTTTCTTCCATGGCGTCACCGACCAGGACTATGAGTTGAGCGAAAAAGTGCAGCCGCGCCTGCATAGCGTCGCCCTGAACGAAGGGGGTGCGGCGGTGGGCAAAACGCTCGCCGATCTGGACCTGGACAGCCTGCTAGTGCAGGTGACGGCGGTGCGGCGGCGCAACATCCGCGCCCTGGCGCCGCAGCCGGAAACCGTGCTGCAGGCGGGCGATGTGGTGGTGCTGCTGGGCGCGCCGGAGGATCTTGCCGCTGCGGAAGTCAAATTGCTACAAGGGTAGTGGCCATTCATGTAGGGCGTCAATAAGCGAAGCGCATTGCGCCTTGCGCGGGTTGCGGTCAGGACAGGCAGAGCAGTATGCGGATTTTCGCCTTGATCTCCGCCATCTCGGCTGCCGTGGCCGCGCCCTTGCGTTCGGCTTCCCGCGATTGCCAATCCAGGCTCTTGACCTGATCGGCCAAGGCCGCCCCTGTGGCGGCTGAGCCACTGAGCACCACTTCGAAGGGATAACCCTTGACCTGATTGGTGACTGGCACGCATACCAAGAGCCCCGCCTTGCTGTTGTATGCCTTCGTGCTTAAAACCACGGCAGGCCTTCTGCCCGCTTGTTCGTGGCCGCTTTGCGGCGTGAAGCTCATCCAGACGATATCCCCTGCATCCGGGACGTAGCGACTCGGCATCAGATCAGCTCCCGGCCTTGCGGTGCGCCAAAGTCGACCGCGGAATGGCGGTTTTCAGGGGTGATCCCGGCCAGCAGATCATCGAGCGAATAGCTCGGTTCTACCGGTTCAATGATGACCCGGCCATTTTGCGCCCTGATCTCGACGAGCTGATTCAAGGACAAGTGCGCCGATTCCATGACGGCAGCGGGAATGCGCACCGCAGGGCTGTTGCCCCATTTCTTGAGCAGCTGAACGGCCATGATTCTAGTCTCCTGTAGAAACAAAAGTTGATACAGGTGATAGTATAGTCACCTAGACCAATTGTTTCAACAATCGTATCGACACATCTTGTCGTGAGGCGAGGTTTTGCTGGGGAAGCACAAAGCAAAACGGGCATCCGAAGATGCCCGTCAGCTTGGTTGATACGTGGTCCGGATGCTGCGCAACGGAATCCGGGATGCCGGGGCATTCCCTTGCCCCGGATTTCACTCCGTTCCATCCGGGCTACGCTCGCTGCGTCCTCCGCGGTAAAATGCTTTTTTATGGGTTAATCAGGGTACTTCCCCTATTGTTCCGTTGGTTATTGCGCCAGCCTTACGCGGGTTGGTGCAGCAAACATAAAAAAAGCCCCTTCTTTACAGGGGCTTTTTTTGGGGGGGGCACGCGGAATTCCAAACGGCGGAAGACGCTACGTTTTTCCGCCTTACGTGGTCTGAATGCCCCTCTTCATCAAGCAACAGTCGATCGGCCAGTGTCAGAATGCCAGACACACGGTGTAAGCAGTGCCGTCCACCGGTTCCGCAGTGAGCGCTGTTGTCGGAGCTGCATCAGTTGCCGCGACCAAGGAGCCTTTAAGCGCGGAACCGTCATCAATCATAATGTCCAGTTGCCGCACCAGCTTGCCGTCAATACCGCTAGAACAAACATAGTGGCTCCCGCCGATCACGCCCCCAGAACCGGCCGTGTACCCGCTGAGTGGCGAAGTGCTGCTGATGCCCATTGTTCCGCCGGCGGCGTTGGTTCCCAAGGTGCCGGCAGTCGAATTGCCAGTGGCTAAGCCAGCCAAGCGGATGTGCTGCCAGAACAACGCCGATTCGTTCGTGGCAGTCGTCGAATTCCAGACGCCTTCGATTCTTCCGTTGCCAACTGTTCCCCCGGTCGTAGCATTTGTGGCCCCGGTTACATGAGTTGCCGCTGTTATGTCATCGCCCGGTAGAGCCCTGAATTTGTCTTGATAGGCATAGAATGCTGTTTCAATCCCCTTCAGGTCATTGCCCAGGTTCTTGACCTTGGCGCTTTCTATCATCGCCTGACCCTTCAGCACGCCGCCGAGCAGCAAACCGATAATCACCAGCACAATGGCGATTTCCACCAAGGTAAAACCGGATTGAGTTTTTTTCATTTTGACCTCTTCTTTAATTTGGATAGGGAGAATACTTATTCATGACTAAGGTAATTATTTAATTGTAAACAGTTTAGCCCTATTTTATTCGGCTTGCAAACGTCTCTGGCCTATTTCGCAGACCGTCCAGTTTGCCCGCGGATAACGCGGCTACAGGTGCACGTCTTCAAAAATGCCATCCAGCGAGAAAAGCGGTTTATTCGGCAAAAAAGAGGGCTCCCAAACTCAGGATGGCTCCCGTTATGATCAGCCCCATGCCGGCAAACGCGCTTTTGATCGCCAGGGCGGGTTCGGTGTCCGGATCGATGCCGAGGAAAAAATAGCCGGCCAGGATCAGCGCGATACCGGCAAGGCCGACGATCTTCCTGAAGGGGATGAAGTCGGTCAGTTTTGCCATGGGCATCGATCAGGGCAGCTGGTTGGCCGCGACCATGCGGTTGAACAGGATGGGGCGTGAAACCCAAATGGTGATGTCGTCGAAGGCAGAGCTCGGTGTATCGCTTTGATAGATAGCGTCGAAGGTGGCGTTTTGCCCGTCTGCGGTTTTGTTCGGGCCAGTAGAATAGATGATCGCCACCGGGCGTTCGGTCGTGGTGGTCAGGGTGGCTCCCGCGCTGTTTCGGACAGCCAGGCTGTCGGCGAAACCTGTGGTCAGCGTGAAGGTGACGGCAAAATTCCGATCAACCCGGTAGCGCCAGTAGCCGAGCCAGGGGGCGGCGGTAGTGGTGCGCGGTATGCCCCAGGCATCCAGTTCAGCTACGCCCAGTGTCTTCCAGGGAAGATAGCCCTCGGCGACGGGGGCTGCGGAGCAGGAGGCATCCTCTGCGCCGTAATCGGTGGCGGCTGGATCGGTTTGGGTGGAAGGGCAGGGCAGCCGCTTGTTGGCGACCGCAAACCCGATCAGCGCCTGATTGATCTCGTCCATGGTCTTTTGGGTTTCGCTGATCCGGCGCTGTTCCATCTGCGCGGAAAGCGGCATCAACATGCCGCCGAGCAACAGACCGACGATGACCAGCACGATGGCCATTTCGACCAGGGTGAAACCGAAGGTGTGATTGCGGTACGTTTTCATAAAATATCATCTCGTATTCAACATGAAACATCCAGCGCTATGCCCGTTGGTTGTTGCGTGGGCTAAGGCGATGTCCAGGATGTGCAAGTGTCTGCTCCCGTGGCGCCGTCCCCGGTGACGGCGCAGGTTCCAGCAGCGCAGGCCACGACCTGATTAATATAATATCCATTGTTAGTCCCTGCGGTAAAAATAACCTGGTTAAAGGTGGGATTGCCTGCCGGGACGATGTTGTTGAAGATGCTGGTATTCGAGGAGGAGCAGCCATCGATGGTGGCCGTGCCGACGGTGGCCCCATCATTTTTGAAAGTGATGGAACCACTATCATTATTTTTCAGCATACCCACTAAAACCGCAAGTGATTGCTGACCGCTGGTGAAGGTAAAGCTCATCTGTTCACCGTTGCCGAGATTGAGAGACTTTGCGCCGGACCCGCTATCTATGCCGATTCCCGTATTCGAAACGTAAATGGTTGGGGTGCTGCCGGATGTGGATGTGACGGCGATAATGGTGCCATCGGACAAGGTGACACTGCTTTGGCCCGTGTCGCCGGTCCAGCCAGCGGGTTGGTTCACTCCTGGAGGAACGATGCCCGTATAGATGCCACCGCCACCGGTGCTACCAGCGCCGATGCACGCAATCAGGTCTTGAGCCGTGCCGGTTTTGCTGAATGTACTGATGCCGCTGAAACTGGTGCCGCCGGGGAAAGAGGTTGCGTTGGCGCCTTCCAGGTACATGGCGGCATCATTCTTTTCGTTGGATGTGGCGCGTGTCTGGGCGACCAGCGGGGCGACCGTTCTGGTCGTGCGTTCGCCGCCAAAGAGTAGCACCGCATTGCAGACGTTGGCGGTCAACACGCCGTTGACGGCGATTTTGGTGGGGGTGGCCAGTTTGGTATAGAGCAGGTTGTCGTGCCAGTTGGCCAGGAATTTTTGTTGTCTTGCTGTCAACTTGTTCCAGCAGTTGGTCGGGTCGGCCGTCTTGCACTTGTCATAGACGTCGTCCGAACCCTTTGTGCCGGAGGTCAGCGTTGGCAAGCTCGCGGGGGTCAGGCTGTTAAGGTAGGCGGCGAGGGTGATGCTGCTGCCAGGGGAAATGGGCGTGTTGCTGAGCAGGTCGTTGATATCGGCGGCAAAATCGCTGCGCCGTTTGATGCGATCGAAGATTTCGGTGGGGGTGATCCAGAGCAGGCGGTCATTAATCGTGGTGTTGCCATATGCCCCGGCAGTCAGCATGACGGGGGGCGGGGTTGGGATTGTGAAGGCGTTGCCGCCATCCAGATAAGCGGCGACGCTGTTAGTGGTGTCTCCGCTGCATTCCTGGCCGCTACTGGGGGGGCGGTTTTGCGCGCTCAGTGGCGGGCCGGGGGAGAAGATCACCGCAACGGGGCGGCTGTGGGCCGTTGCTCCCGATACGGTTGAGCCGCCCGCATCCTGAATCGCGAACTGTCCCAAGGTGTCCCAGTTCATAAAATCAGTCAGGTTGCCGCCCGCCACTGCCTTGAAGGTTCCGGAAACGGCATACCACAGGCATTCACCGTGGCTGTCGCGCAGCGGCGGCAGACCCAGAGTCTTCCATGGCAGGCGTCCTGCCACCGGGATGTCCTTGCCGGCACATTGCGTAGGAGTTTGATTGGCTTCGGCTTCGCCATCGTTGTCGAAGTCCGGGCAAGGCAGGTAGCCGAATACATCATCCGGATGACCTTTATCCCGGTAAGTGATCGCATATCCGATCAATGCATCCTTGGCCTTGGCCAACGCATCCGCCGTGATTTTATCCCGCTCGATCTGGGGGTTGCTCTTCAGGGCGCTGACCAGCAAGGCTGTGGCCAAGCCGAGAATAATCAGCATCAGCATCAGCGCTGAGCCTTTGGCCTTGGGGCAAGGAAATGGCAGATCGTTTCGCATGGCGGCTATTTTATTGCGCTATTCGGGTCGTCAGGCACGGCGGTGAATTGGTAGCCCTCGCGAATCTCTCCGGTGCCGGGCGTCAGGGTTTGGCCGGCCTTTAGAGGGCGCAGCCGGGTGGAACCGGGTAGCTTGACGGTGATTTCTCCGGGGGCGCCCTTTTTTTTCGTGGCCGTAATCTGTTCGCTTTCGTGTTGCGGGGCGCCGTTGATCCAGACCGTGCTTGTGCCTCTGCTGCTTGTGACCAGGCCGTTCACCGTAATCGGGCCGCTGGCCGCGCGTACTCCGGGGGCGACGATGTTGTGGCGCAAGGCGTCGAGCGCGGTGCGCTCCTGGGGGGCGAAGAAGAACCGCCCCACCAGTTCGGCGCGGGGTGCGCTCGCTGCCAGGAGCAAGCCGGCAGCCATGACGGCCTGCCACCTTGTTGTGCGTTTTATTTTCAAAATAGGGATCATGTTTCGCCTCCCATTATCGGCCGGGTGGGTTGAACGCGGCACCCGGTGCGGGGGTACTCACCGTCAGCCAGTCCAGGGAGCATTCCGCCGCAAGATTTGGGGCGAGCTGGAGGGGCTTGCCCTTCTCCTGCGGGTTGCGGGTGATGTCGCAATGGTCGAGGGCAAACAGCCCCGCTTTGCGGGCGCGCAGCTCGTTCAGCAGGGTGAAGAGGTCGTTTTCGTGAAGCAGGGGAAATTTGATGTTCATCCGGCTGGCGGAGATTGTCAGGGTGTTCGTGGAGGGAAGGCCGGTAAACGTATAAGGCCGCCGCGAGGCGATGTCGTATTCCATGGGGAAAAATTTGCGTTGCTCCCGGACGCGGCCCAAGGCGTCAATCCAGTCCAGCCGCCTTTCTTCGCCGATCTGTCTGGTGTCGAGCAGGGCTTGGTATGGGGCGAGGTAGCGGCGGATGATTTCCTGTTCGGCGGCCGTGCGTGCGTGGTTCTGGCGCGCGGTGTCGAGCCGTTGTTGCGCTTGTGCGTGGCGCTCCTGCTGGCGGCCCTCGAATAGGGTACCGCCGAAGTGCAGGCTGAGGCCGGTCACGATGCTCAGCGCCAGCAGGATCAGCGCTAACCGCATCATGAGCAGATTTTCCCGGGTCATCTCCGAAAGGTTGAGGCGGCTCATGATCCGGTCGCCCGATAAATCAGCTTGAGCGAAAAATTGGCGGCAGGCGGCTGCGCGTCTTCGTTCAGGCTGCCCTTGAGCTGGGCCTGGGGACCGGTCTCGATGGGCAGGGCCAGCGGGATCGCTTGCAGGCCGGGGGTGGCCTTCAGGATTGCCGTCAGTCGCTCGACAGCGGCCAGCGCATCGCGGTAATTGGTGAAGGGAGCGATTTCACCTTCCAGCAGGGCGATTTCGAGTTTTTCGCCGCGCTCTCTCGGCACTGATTCGTTGGTTGCGGGCGGGGGCGCGGCTGACTTGGCACCGATGTCCTGATCGGGATTGGCGGTCAACACCCATTTGAAGCGCTGCAGGCGCACCTGGGGCAATTCGTTCAGGGCGCGGCTGATGGCGGCCATCAGGGTTTCGGGAGTGCGCGGGCGGGCGGTGAGGGTTTCCGCCAGTTCCACGGTTCCCTTGAGGATATCGGGCGCCGCCGGCAGCAAGGGGAAGGCACTTTGCATGGTATGCGCTTCCGCCCCCAGGCGCTCCGCCTGGCTGAGGGTTTGATCGGTCTGCACGGCGAGGTTCAGGCCGTCGGCGATATGGTGCCAGGCGGAAAGGATGCCGAAGGCGACCAGAACGATACCGCTGGATTTCATCGCCAGCGCGGCGCGGTTCAGCCGCCAGTAGCGGGATTCCCGTGCGCCGGCGTAGTGGTTGCCAACGCTGTGGCGGGACAGGAATTGCAGATACAGGGATTTGACGTCGGTGGCGGCGCTCGAATCGAGCCCCAGGGCGGCGGCGGTATGCCGCAGTTCCCGGGGCAAGAACTGGTGCGTCGGCGTACTGTTGCAGCCGTTGAGAAGGCTGTCGCACTCGTTGTCGTTGAAAAGCAGGTGGATTTCCAGCAGCTGATCCCGCGGCAGCAAGCGCTGGTTATTCAGGTATTGCTGAATCTTGGCGCTTTCCTCGTTGACCGCATCGATCAGCTCGACCGGGCCGCTCCCGGCAATGGAAACCAGGCGGCTGAGCTTGAGATATCCGTTCTGGAAGTAGCTCTGGCGCAACCCCCCGTCGCCCTGGCGGGTGATGAGCAGCAGGTGGGGGGCTTTGCCCAGGCCGAGTTTGCGGTTGATCGCCTGGCTGAGCAGCGGTACCGAATAGAGTCCCGCGAGCGCTATCCTGCATTCCAGGACGGCGTCGATCCAGGGCTTGATCGCCGCGCTGTTGGTCAGGGCGGAGAGCAGGAGGCGGTCGTCCCGGCGTCCTTCCGTGTCCCGCTCCTGCAGCGCGGTGTGCCGGTAGGCCTCATTGCGGAAGACTTGCCCCAGTTTGCGGTTGATCAGGGCGGTGCGGGACCGGCCCAGTATGTGGGGGATGGTTTCGAGGCGGAAATCCTCCTCGATGATGTCCACCAGGAAGTGGAGGGGCAGTTTGGCGTGCTTTTCCAGGTGCGCCGCGAATTCGGCGATGCCCTCCGCGTCGGCATTGAAAACGTGTCTTGCGGACAGGGCGCCATGACGCCAGGTGTAAACCTCGGTATGTTTGGCGGTGTGGTAGGCGAGCAGCTTGCTAAACATAAGCCTGTCCTGAGCGCAGTCGAAGGGCCTGTGCAAATACGGGTAGCTGTGCCACACCTGAGCGCGGGCATGGAGGGTCGTAGGGGTTTTGCGGGCTGCGTATGGCGTTCATCAGGTTTTCAATTTGCTGATGGTATCGTATATCGGGCCGAGCACGGATAGCATGATCCAGCCTAATATCAGTCCGAGGACGACGGTCATGACAGGTTCGATCAGGGCTTGCACCCTTTCGATCGATTCCTTGACTTCACGGTCATAAAAATAGCTGACGTTGCGCAACGCCTTGTCCAGTTCGCCGGTGGCTTCGCCGACCTTGAGCATGCGCAATACCAGGGGCGGGAACATGCCGGTATTCTGAAAGCCGGCGGTGACGCTCTGCCCTTCCGAAATAAGCTTCCCGGCGCGCTGCAAGGCATCTTCGACCACCCTGTTGGACGCGATCTTTTCGGACAGCAGGATGCTGTCGAGAATGGTGATGCCTGAAGCATACATCAGGGCGAAAAAGGTGGCGAAACGGGCAAGAATGATTTTGTGAAGAATGGGACCGACCATCCATACCTTCAGCTTGAGGCCGTCCGCCCTGTAGCGGGCTTCCGGGCTGTTTTTCAACAGGATGGTCAGGCCCATCCACGCCAGCGGAGGAAAGGCGAGGATCAAATACCAGTAGTTGATGAAGATGTTCGAAATGAAAATCAGCGCCTTGGTGTGAAAGGGCAGTTCCTGCCCCATGTTCTTGATGAATCCGGTGAGCTGCGGCACCAGGAAGATCATCAGGAAGAAGGTGACGCCGAGTACGATGGTGCCGACGAAGGCCGGGTACATCAGCAGTTTCTTGGTTTGTGCGGCGAGTTCGTCCTGCCACTTCAGGGTCTCAGTCAGGCTGCGGAATATTTCGGCGAGCTTGCCGCTTTGCTCGCCGGCTGCGATCAGGCTGGTAAAGGTTTGGTCGAAGGTGTCGGGATGCCGCATCATCGCCTGCGACATCTGCAAGCCGCCCTCGATGTTTTCGATCAGGTCGGCGACGATTTCGCGGAAGCGCGGATGCTCGATGCTGTCGCGCAGGTCGGCCAGCCCTTCCAGCAACGGCACGCCGGCGCCGCTGAGCTGCTCCATGTAGAAACAGAAATTGATCAGGTCCTGGCGCTTGACCGGGAGTTTGCGGAAAGCGAAGGTCCTTTGCGCTGCCGGCTTGCCGTCGATCAGGTCCAGCTCCAGGCGCTTCAGGCGCAATTCCAGATCTGAAATGTTTGCGGCGTCCATGTCGCCGCGAACCATCCTGCCGTCGGCGTCCATGGCCTGATAAACAAACAGGCTCATGGTCTGATCCTATCAGTGTTGACCATCGCGCGCGAAACTTCTGATCTTGGCGGTCAGGTCCACTACGCGCGAAACTTCGTCGAGTGAGGTGGATCCATCCAGTACGCGGCGGGCGCCATCGTCGGCCAGTGTGCGGAAGCCTTTGGACATCGCCATGGCTTTTATTTCAAGGGTGGGGGCGCGGCGCGCGATCAGCTCATCCAGGTCCGCATCCATCTTGAGTAGTTCCATGATCGCGATGCGCCCCTTGTAGCCTTGGAAGTCGCAGTGCTCGCAGCCGGTGGCGCGGTAGATCGTGATGCCGGGGGCTTCATTGTCAAGCCCAAGAAGCCGGCCTTCCAGCGGGTCTGGCTGGAAAGGCTGCTTGCAGTGGGGGCAGAGCTTGCGCAACAAGCGCTGGGCGACTACGCCGATGATGTTGCCGGACAGGATGTCGGGCCGGATGCCGATGTCCAGCAGCCGCGGGATGACGCCGACCGCCGAATTGGTGTGCAGGGTGGAATAGACCTGGTGGCCGGTCATGGCAGCACTGAAGGCCATTTCCGCTGTTTCAGTGTCACGGATTTCGCCCACCAGAATGATATCCGGATCCTGCCGCATCATCGAGCGGATGCCGTTGGCGAAGTCCATTTTAGCCGCCTCGTTGACCGAGGTCTGGCGGATCATGTTCATCGGGTATTCGACCGGGTCTTCCAGCGTCATGATGTTGACGCTTTCGGTGTTGATGTGATTCAGGATGGAATACAGCGTGGTGGTCTTGCCGCTGCCGGTCGGGCCGGTCACCAGGATGATTCCATCCGGCCTGGCCAGCATGAGCTTGAGCAGGGTCAGTTCGGCATCCGTCAGGCCGAGACCGTCCAGTGATACGATGCTTTTTTGCCGGTCGAGGATGCGCAGCACGATGTTCTCGCCATGCGCGGTGGGCTGGGCTGAAACACGAAAATCGATCGCGCGTCCCGAAAAAGTGATGGAAATGCGCCCATCCTGAGGGCCGCGAGTCTCGGCGATGTTCATGTTGCTCATCACTTTCAGACGCACGACCATGGCGGCCCAGTAGGTCTTGTGCAGGCTGCGGATTTGCCGCAGCACGCCGTCGATGCGATAGCGGATGCGCAAAAAGAACTGCTCCGGCTCGAAGTGAATGTCGGAGGCGCCATGCTGCACTGCATCGGCCAGCAAGGAATTGACCAGGCGCACCAGAGGCTGGCTGTATTCGCCGGAAACGGTTTGCAGGCTCTGGTAATCGATTTCCCCGGTTTCGATTTCGTGCAGGATGCCGTCGATCGAAAGCTCGAAGCCATAAAATTGGTCGATCACCCGGATGATTTCGGAATCGCCCGCCAGCACCGGCTCGACGGCGATATCCATGCCCAGCATGGCGCGCACCTGATCCAGCGCGACGAGGTTGTGGGTGTCGGACATCGCCAGCATCAGTGTGTTGCGCTGCCGGTCGAATTCCAGCGGGAAGACGCAGTAGCGCTTGGCGATATCCTTCGGGATCAGCTTGAGCGCGGCGGCATCCACTACCATATGGGACAAATCCGCGCTCTGCTGGTTCAGGTTTTCGCTTAGCGCTTCGCGCACCGTGGCCTCGGTGACGAAGCCGAGATGGATGAGCTGCTTGCCCAGCGGGACGCTGGTGCGTTTCTGCTCGAGCAGGGCGATGCGCAACTGGTCGTCGCTGATGACGCCCTTCTCGACCAGCAATTTGCCTAGGGGGAGTTTGGGTTGTTCGGCCATGGTTTTTAATTGCCCGCCGGCTGCAGGAGTTCTTTAACGCGGTTCTGGGCCGCAGCTTTGTCGAAATTCGCCGGGCCGGACTGGGACAGGGCGAGCTGGTAGTACTCCAGCGCCAGCTTGCCCTGGTTCAGCTGGTCGAGGCTGATGGCCAGGTTGTAAAGATAGTCCGGGTTGTGGGGCGATTTTTGGTAGGCATGGAAAAACGCTTGCTGCGCTTCCGCCCATCGTGACTGGCCTGCATACAGGTTGCCCAGGGCGAAATGCAGAAAATGGGCGTCCGGCTGTTGGGCGAGGAGGGTTTTGACCCGGCTTTCGCTTTGCACCGGGTCGGCCTGGCCGGCTGCGAGGGCGAGCATGCCGGCCTGGGCCGCCGCATCGCGCGGGTCCAGTTCCTGGAGGCGCAGGTAGGTTTTGACTGCTTCGTCGCTGCGCCCGCGTTTTGCCGCGATGGCGGCCATGCCTAGCAGGGCATCGCGGTTGTTGCCGTCCTGCCGCAGGATGCTGGCGTATTCCTGCTGCGCAAGGCCATCATTGCCGGCCATGAAGGCTGAATAGCCGCGGGCCAGAGCGGGGGCGACCTGATCTTTGGGGGTGCTGCGGCGAATGGTGATGGTGGATTCCTTCGAGGCCTGTTCCACCAAGGGTGCGGCGGGCGGCGGTGGCGTTTGCCGCTCGTCAGCCGGACTCATGTTGCTCGCCATGGTTTCGGTGGCGGTCAGCATGGGAGGCGGCGCGGATAGTGGTGCCGGGAGCAGGCTTGGCGCGACTGTCGCCACCGCTGCTGTCATGGGCGGGGGCGCGATGGGGGCCGGATGTAGCCCGCCTCGGTCCAGCGCCGACGATAATTGTGGATACTGCCAGTACAGATAGGCGCCGCCGGCGAGCAGGAAAATTGCCGCTGCGCTGACGGCGGCCGGCAGCAGTCGGTTGCGGTCGGGCGTCTTGTTGGTAACGGCGAGGACATTGGCGGCGTGTTGCTGGCGCTGGGCGGTCGTGGTTTCCTGCGCGAGCGGCTGCTTGATCGCGGAAGGCGTGCCGTGTAGCCTGTTTTGTGATGGAGGCGCTGTTCGCGGAAGCGAGGATTTGGCTGGCGCAGGCTCTTCCCACCGTGCGGGGGCCTGGGGCGGGGGCATTGCGCTTTGCGGCTCGGTTGCCGCGATCGGTGGAATGGCTGTTGCCGTGGCGGGAGCGGGTTCGGGAGGGAGCGCTTCCAGCGAGAGGGCGGGTGCTGCCGCGAATGCCATGGCTGCCGGCGCGCTGTCGCCGGGCGTCGGTTCCTCCCATTTAAGGGATGGGAAAGGGCCTTCGTCCTGAAGCCGTTCCGGGGTGGGCGGCCAATCCGGCTCAACAGCCAAGCCGGCGCTGCTTACTTCTGGTACGGATTCATCCGGGGCGACTTTGAATTTTTCCCGCTCCGCCCGTTTCAGGGCTTCCATCAGCAGGCTCATGGCCTTGCACCGCCTTGCGCGGTTTGCGATGAAGGCGCTTCACTAAAGAAATCTGCACCCGGAACCGATACCCCCGCATTGCGGTAGTCCCCGTTCATGCTCGCGTCTTTGACGACGACCGGGCGCAGGAAAATCACCAGCTCGGTCTTGGTCGTGGTTTCGTTGCGGTAACTGAAGATGTCGCCGATCAAGGGTAGCCTGGAGAGGCCGGGAACCGCGTCCTTCAGGTTGTCGACCGAATCCTGCATCAGGCCGCCCATCACTGCAATTTGCCCACTGCTGACCTTGAGCATGGATTCCATTTCCCGTGTCTGGATTTCGGGGATGCGGCTGATGACCGGTGTGGCGGCGTTGGCGAGATCCGGGTTGGGGTCGTTGACGTAGCCGATGATGCGCGAAACGGTCGGCCGGATGTTGAGCGTGATCTCGTCGGTGTCCGCGATTTGCGGCGTGACGCTCATGACGAAACCGATCGGCACGGTGTGCACTTCCGAGGAGAAGGTGGTGATGGGGGGCACGCCGGCGACGGTGGACGGAGTGGTCTGCGCGGTGATGGTGAAGTACACGCGGTTGTCCACCACCTTGAGCAGCGCCGTCTGATTGTTGAGCACGCTGATTTTCGGGCTGGACAGCACCCTGACCTTGCCGAACGATTCCAGCAACTGGATGGTGGCGGCGATATTGCCGAGTACCGAGTTCGGGTTGGCGTAACCGAGCGTGAAAATTCCGGGCGATGCACCGGGATTCACGCCCGATGGCAGGATGCCGATCCGGCCTTGCCTGAGATTGAATCCGGTGCTGTCATTGCGCAGGCTAGACCAGTCGATGCCCTGCTGGTACTGGTTCGACAGCTGGACTTCGGCGACTGTGGCCTCGATCAGTACCTGGCGCTTGGCGTTGGCGAGAATCTGATCGATAAATTCCTGCACCTTCTCGTGCTGGCGCGAGGTGGCGCGTACCGCAATAATGCTGTTTTCCGGGTTGGCGATGACCGAGGCAGCTTCACGGAAGGTGGAGCGGCGTGTGACGGTGGAGCTGTCGGTGGCGAGCAAGGCCGGATTGGGACTGTTGGCGATGGTGCTGATAGCGTAGCTTGATTTGCGGCTGGGGGTGGCTGCGACGCCGGTGCCGGTTGTGGATTGCATTCCAGCCTGTTCCACCGTGGTTTCACTGCTGCCGTCGGGCAGTAGCTTGTCCGTTTCGTGCAGGATGTCCTTGAGGTTCTGCACCAGCGTCTGCCAGAAGTGGTTTTTCGAGGTATTGGTCAGGCTGGTGGTGGAATTGCTGTTTGCCGACCCGCCTGTCGTCGCGGCACCGCCACCACCGGTAGTGACCGAGCCCCTGCCCGCGGAAGCGATCTGGGTGGCGATGCTGACGTTGCTGGTCGTTTCCCGCGACATGTTGAGGTAATCCACCTTGTATTGCTTGAGATAGGGGGCGTCGCGCAGTACCGTCAGGTTGGGGCCTTCGATTTCATAGCGCATATCCACCTGTTTGGCGATGCGGGTGAGCAGCTGCGGTAGCGACTGGTCGATGGCATTAAGGGTGATGTTGCCTTCGATGCCGGGATGAACGTCGACGTTCAATTTGGCATCCCGCGCCAGGGCGAACAGCAGCTCGCGCACGGGCACGTCATTGACGACCACGCTATAGGTTTCGGTCTTGGCGGCGGGCCTGGGGGGAGGGAGCAGCACGGTTTGCCTGACCGGTTGAGGGATGTTGCCAGCCGGGCGGGGTTTATCCTGGATATGGCCGGCAGAGGGCGCAACCGGCTGCGTGCCGCAAGCAGTGACAAGCAGGCAGCCGACAAGGATCAATAAGTAATTAGGCATTATTAAAATAATGTAACACTATTTATATTTAAAACCAATTGATTGGTTGCATTATTTAAATCAATTGGTGAAGTTTTTAGTTGTCATGCCTCTGTCCCGTGATTTCAGCTTTTACGCCCCTCACGGTTCGTATGATCGGGCGGCTGATTTTCATTTCCCTGGGAAGGCGGGCCAACGAAGCAAGCGCTTCGTCACGTGTTGTAAAATTGCCGAATAAAACGCCAAATCCGTTTTTCCCCGTTAAGGAGGAGGGGTAGACGTAAAGTTGTTGAAGTTCCAGAGCGTTTCTTTGAAAAAAGCGCTCCAGTCGTGAGATGGCTTCCGCATCGGAATCGGCGACCATGAGTTGAATGCTGAAATGCGCTTCATCTTCTTTTTTGTCCAGCCATGCCCGCGTTGCATCCAATCGTTGCTGCAGCAGGCTTGGCATCGGGGTGGAAGCGGCTGGGGAAGGTGTGCCCTGTAGTGTTGTTGTTTGTGGCGCGGTAGGCGCTTGCGAGGGTTTTTCTTGTGCAGAGGGGGGTGGCGCCTCGTCGGTAGCCGGGGCCGAGGAAGCCGGCGCGGGCTCTTCCTGAATGACCGGCTGTGCGGCAGGTAAAGCGGCGGTTGCAACAGGGGGTTGAGGCACAAGCTTGGCGATGGGAACCGGAGTTGGAGCGGTGGCGGTGATGAGGGAGGAGAGATTCGAAATATCTTGCCAGCCGACTCCAAGCGCTATCCCCAGTCCGAACAGCATAACGGAAAACCCGATTCTTTTCAGGGAGGGGCTTGCAGATGCGGCGCCTGAGAACTCGGTATCCTTGATTGCGGCCTTGACGTGTTTGGGCCTGATATTGTGGGTGTTCAGGGAAAATGCCGCGAGCAGAGCCTTGTCCGCGAGAACGTTAATGCGCCGTGTGATGCCTTGGGAGGCATTGGCGATCAGCTTGACCGCGCCCGTACCGAAGAGGTCCGGCCCACGATAGCCGGCGGCGCACATGCGGAACATCAGGTATTCGGGGATTTCTTTTCCGGCGAGCGGCGGCACCGTGAAGCTGTGCGTGATCCGCTCTTTCAGCTGGCGCATTCGCGGCAAGCCGAGGTTTTCGTCCAGCTCGGGCTGGCCGAACAGCACGATTTGCAGCAGTTTGTGGTGCGAGGTTTCCAGGTTGGAAAGCAAACGGATTTCTTCCAGGGTGTCAAGCGGCATGGCCTGGGCTTCCTCGACCAGAAGCACGACCTGCTTGCCGGCGGCGTGTTTTTCGATCAGGTAGTCCTGTATCAGGTGGAGGGTTTCGCTGGCACGTTTTCCCTTGGTGGAGAGGCTCAGTTCGCTGGCGATGACGTGAAAGACGTCGTCCCGGTTCAGGCTGGGATTGGCCAGGTAGATCGCTTCCACATTGTCCGGCAGCATGCTCTCCAGCATTCGGCACAGCATGGTTTTGCCGCTGCCGATCTCGCCGGTGACTTTGACGATGCCTTCGCCGTGGATGATGGCGTAGAGTAGCGCGTCCAGAATGGCGCCACGGTTGCCGCCGGTATAGAAAAATTCGGTGTTCGGCGTGATCTTGAAGGGCGGCTGGTTTAGGCCGAAATGGTCGAGATACATTGCTTTAGATTGAGCCGGATAGGGTATTAAGTGATTGTGCCACAAACCATTCCTGCGGAATAGGTGAAATCCTTAGCCCGTCGAAGGGCCGTTGGTTGCATGGCGAGGCGGGGATGATGATGGCTGATATAATCCCAGCCGATGGAAAAATCGACAAATCACCAATTTTATATTGGCAGCGCTGGCTGGGAGCACCCGCAGTGGGAGGGGTGCTTCTACCCGGACGGGATGCCGCCGGAATGGCGTCTGACCTTTTACAACACCGCCTTCCCCTGTGTTTATCTGGCTTATGAAGAATGGTCGGGCCGCGACCTGCAAACCCTGAGTGCCTGGGTGGAGGATACCCTGGAGCGGTTCCGCTTCGTGCTTGAATCCAATCCGGCCGGATTGTCGGATGGCGACAAGGCCAGGCTGGAGGTGCTGGCGCCGCGTATCGATCCAGTCGACGGACAAGTGGTCTGGCTGGAAGGCAAGCCGGATCTGAAGCGCTTGGCGGGTGAGCTGAACAGGCTTGCCGGACGCACGGGGCCTGTCTATCTGATCAGTCGCGATCACGATCTGGATGCGATGAATCAGGTGAAGATCCTGTTGGAAATCATGGGGGGTTGATTGTTGCCTGAGTCAAGCTGGTTTAGAATGCGTGCTTCGCATAAAAGAACAAATTCTCGTGCCTGCCGAAAATCTGGTTGAAATCAGCGATCTGAACTTCACTTACGGCAAACGTCCGATCTTGAAGGGGATTAATATGAAGATCCCCCGGGGTAAGCTCGTCGCTATTATGGGGCTATCCGGCTGCGGCAAGACCACCACGCTGCGCCTGATCGGCGGAGCGCTCAAGCCCACTACCGGCAGTGTCAAGGTTGCGGGAAAAGAAGTGGGCGGGCTGGATACGGAAGACCTGTACAAAATGCGCCGCAAGATGGGCATGTTGTTCCAGTTCGGGGCGCTGTTTACGGATCTTTCCGTTTACGAGAACGTGGCCTTCCAGATGCGCGAGCATACCGATTTGCCTGAAACCGTGATCCGCGATCTGGTGATGATGAAACTTCATGCCGTGGGCCTGCTCGGTGCGCACAAGCTGATGCCATCCGAGCTGTCCGGGGGCATGGCGCGGCGCGTGGCGCTGGCACGGGCGATTGCCCTTGATCCGATGCTGATGATGTACGATGAGCCGTTTGCCGGTCTCGACCCGATTTCGCTGTCGGTGATCGGCAACCTGATCCGGCATCTGAATGATGCCCTTGGAGCGACCTCGATCGTGGTGACCCACGATATCCAGGAATCCCTGAAGATTGTGGACTATGTGTATTTCATGGCGGATGGTGTAGTTGTCGCCGAGGGCTCCGCTGAGGACATCAAGGCGAGCAAGCTGCCGTTCGTGCACCAGTTCGTGTGGGGAGAGATTGATGGGCCGGTATCTTTTCATTATCCCAGTCCGCCTTACCGGAAGGATTTGCTGTTGGAGGCTCGGAGTTCTTATGCCGCATAGAAAAGTCGGTTTTGGTTTGCATAGCATCGGGGCTGCGGTGGTCAATGGCGTGTGGCGCCTGGGGTTCGCCAGCCGTTTCTTCCTGATGACTTTGATCAGCTCCGGCGCGAGCTTCCGCCGCATCCACCTGACCATCCGCGAAATCTATTTCAGTGGCGTGATGTCGCTGATCATTATCCTGGTTTCCGGCCTGTTCGTCGGCATGGTGCTGGGGCTGCAGGGCTACGAAACCCTGCAGAAATATGGTTCCGAGTCGGCGCTGGGCTCGCTGGTGGCGCTGTCGCTGGTGCGCGAGCTGGGGCCGGTGCTGGCCGCCTTGCTGTTCGCCAGTCGCGCCGGTTCAGCCATTACCGCCGAGATCGGTCTGATGAAAGCGACCGAGCAGATTGCCGCGATGGAGATGATGGCGGTCGACCCCATCTCACGCGTGGTGGCGCCGCGCTTCTGGGCCGGAGTGATCTCCATGCCGTTGCTGGCCGCGATGTTTTCCGCCGTCGGCGTGTTCGGCGGCTACCTGGTCGGGGTGGTGCTGATCGGGGTGGACGAGGGATCGTTCTGGTCGCAGATGCAGGCGGCGGTTGATTTCAGGCAAGACATCGTGAACGGTGTGATCAAGAGCATGGTGTTCGGTATCGCGGTGACCGCGATTGCGCTGTTCGAGGGCTATGATGCCCCGCCAACCGCGGAGGGTGTATCGCACGCCACTACCCGTACCGTGGTGACGTCGGCGCTGGCGGTGTTGGGCCTGGATTTTATTTTAACGGTATTCATGTTTCGGGGAGTGTAGGTTTATGGAACGGACGACACTGGATATGTGGGTGGGCGCTTTCGTGGTGGGCGGACTCATCGCGCTGCTGATTCTGGCTTTCAAGGTGGGGAACCTTGGCGGCTATGATGGATCCGAAACCTATCAGGTGTACGGCGAATTCGACAATATCGGCGGACTCAAAATCAAGGCTCCGGTGAAAAGCTCCGGTGTGGTAGTCGGCCGGGTGTCGGGCATCCAGTTTGACAATAAAACCTTCCGGGCTCGTGTGGAAATTCGCCTCACTAAAAACTATCAGTTTCCCAAGGATACCAGCGCAGCTATCCTGACTTCCGGTCTGTTGGGCGAGCAGTACATCGGCCTGGAAGCCGGGGGGGACGAGGAAAACCTGAAAAACGGCGATAAATTCAAGCTGACCCAGTCGGCGTTGGTGTTGGAGCAGTTGATCGGTCAGGCCCTTTTCAGCAAAGCGGCTGATGAGGGTGGCGATAAAAAGACAGCCCAAGGCGGCAACAAAAAAGCCGTAGTACAATAATTGTTTTGGAGCGCATTATGAAAAAATCGTTTTGCCATGCCCTGTTCCTTGTGACGGCATTCTTTTGTGCGACGGCAGTCGCGGTCGCAGCGGAAATGGCGCCGGACGCACTGGTCAAGGAAACCTCCCAGGATGTCCTGGAGATCGTCAAGAAGGATAGGGATATCCAGGCCGGGAACAAGCAAAAGATCTACGCCCTGGTTGATGCCAAGGTGCTGCCCCATTTCGATTTCAAACGCATGACCCAGCTCGCCGTGGGAAAATCCTGGCGTCAGGCCACACCGGCACAGCAGGATGAGTTGGTGAAGGAGTTTCGGACCTTGCTGGTGCGTACTTATTCCACTTCGCTGAGCGCTTACAAAAAACAGACCATAGACTACAAGCCGCTGAGGATGGAGCCTGGCGACACTGATGTAACGGTGAGGACCGTGGTCAACCAGCCCGGTGGTCAGCCTATTCCTATCGACTATGGCTTGCAGAAAACTGCTGACGGCTGGAAGGTCTACGATGTCGTGGTGGACAACATCAGTCTGGTTACCAATTATCGTGGCTCATTTTCCAACGAGATCCGCAAGTCCGGCATCGACGGCCTGATCAAGGTTCTGGTCGACAAGAACCGCGCGGCCGAGCAGGCTGGCGCTAAAGGCTGAATCGGATCTAGCGTGGACATGATCGTACAGGACGGCGACAATTTCAGGATTCAGGGCCGGATCACCATCGACAACGCCCATACAGTATTGACGGAGGGCTTGAAGCTGTTCGTCCGTGATGGCCTGGTGGTGGATATGTCTCAACTGGAGGAAGTGGACTCCTCTGCAGTCAGCCTGGTGCTGGAGTGGTTGCGCGAGGCTCAGCGCAATCGACGCAAGCTCCGCTTTACCCACCTTCCCGATAATCTGAAGAGCCTGGCGACCCTGTACAGCGTACTCGATTTGATCCAGCCGGCTGAAGCTGATTAACCCCCAAAACATTTCTAGCCACGGATGTTCACGGATAAACACGGATTGAGGCGGAACTTCGATGATTATCCGTGTTAATCCGTGGCTAGCGCTTTTTTCAGCCAAACTTTGCCTTCAGTGACCCCCGCGATTGAAATTCGCGAAGTGCACAAGCGCTTCGGCAGCCTGCATGCCTTGCGCGGCGTGGATCTGACGGTGGAGCAGGGCGAGTTTTTCGCCCTGCTCGGCCCCAACGGTGCTGGGAAAACCACACTGATCAACATTCTGGCCGGACTTTCCCGGGCTACGCAAGGCTGCAGCAGGGTGATGGGCCACGACGTGGTGGCCGATTACCGCAATGCACGGCGCGCACTTGGCGTGGTGCCGCAGGAGCTGGTCTACGACGCCTTTTTTACCGTGCGTGAAATGCTGCGCTTCCAGTCCGGCTATTTCGGCCTGCGCAAGAACGACGCCTGGATCGATGAAATACTCCACAACCTGGGCCTGACGGACAAGGCCGACACCTACACCCGCTTACTGTCTGGCGGCATGAAACGGCGCGTGCTGGTGGCTCAGGCGCTGGTGCACAAGCCGCCGGTGATCGTGCTCGACGAACCGACGGCCGGGGTGGACGTGGAGCTGCGCCAGAATTTGTGGGAGTTTATCCGGCGCCTGAACCGCGACGGCCACACCATCGTGCTCACCACCCACTACCTGGAAGAGGCGGAAACCCTGTGTAGCCGTATCGCCATGCTGAAACAGGGGCAGGTCATCGCGCTCGATACCACGCATAACCTGCTCAACGCCCATGCGGCAACCCAGGTTCGAATGAGGCTCAATCCCAACCGGCTGCCCGACGTGTTGCGCCCGCTGCTCGTCGCCGAGGAGGCCGGTTGCTTTCGTCTGGTGCTGAATGACTACAGCGGGCTGGAAAAAGTGCTGGCAACCCTGCGCGAGTCAAATGTGGCGGTGGAGGAGCTAGAAGTATTCAAGCCAGACCTGGAAGATGTGTTTTTGCAGATCATGGGCAGGGTTGACAAGGAAGTGGCGAGATGACCGGCCTGTGGACGCTGTTTTACAAGGAGCTGCTGCGTTTCTGGAAGGTCGGTCTACAGACTATTTTGTCGCCGCTGGTGACGACGCTGCTCTACCTGCTGATTTTTTCCCATGTGCTGGAATCTCATGTGCAGGTTTATCCGGGTGTCGGCTACACTGCCTTCCTGCTTCCGGGGCTGGTGATGATGTCCATGCTGCAGAATGCTTTCGCCAACAGTTCATCCAGTCTGATCCAGTCGAAAATGTCGGGCAACGTCGTGTTCCTATTGCTGCCGCCGCTGGCTTACTGGGAGTTTTTTGCCGCCTACGTGGCAGCTGCCGTCGTGCGCGGTCTGGTGGTTGGCCTCGGAGTGGGGCTGGCCGGGTTGTGGTTTACGCCGGTGGCGCTGGCCCATCCCCTGTGGATGATGGCATTCGCGCTGGCGGGTTGCGCCATGCTGGGGGCGGTGGGCATCATTACGGCGCTGTGGGCGAGCGGTTACGATCAGATGGCGGCGGTGCAAAATTTCATCATCATGCCGCTGACTTTCCTGTCCGGGGTGTTCTACTCGATCCACTCCCTGCCGCCTTTCTGGCAGGCGCTGTCGCATTACAACCCGTTTTTCTATCTGATCGACGGGTTCCGCTATGGCTTCTTCGGCGTATCGGATGTTTCTCCGGAGTTGGGGTTATTGATTGTCGGTACCTGCTTTTTGGCATTATCATTGGCGACTTTGGCTCTGCTTAAGAGCGGTTATAAATTACGGAATTGACATGCCCACACCTGAAAACGTTAAAACATACATTGAACAAGGCCTGGAGTGTACCCATATAGAGGTACAAGGCGATGGCCGCCATTTCGAGGCGGTGATCGTCAGTCCAGCTTTTGAGGGCAAGGGGATGGTGCAGCAGCACCAGCTTGTCTATCGGGCGCTGGGCGACAGGATGCATGAAGAAGTTCATGCTTTATCGATGAAGACCTTCACCCCTGAACAGTGGGCGAAGCAAATTTGATATTTATTGGAGTGGATATGGATCAGAACGCATTGAACAAAATCAAGCAAACCGTCACCGAGAACCCGATCGTGCTTTACATGAAAGGCACCCCGCAATTCCCGCAGTGTGGTTTTTCCGGGCTGGCTGCCCAGGTTCTGAAGGCATGCGGCGTGACCGATTATGTTGCGGTCAATGTGCTGGCAGACGCGGAAGTCTATGAAAACCTGAAGTATTACGCCAATTGGCCGACTTTTCCCCAGCTCTATATCAAAGGGGAGCTGATCGGCGGATCCGACATCATGAAAGACCTCTACGAGAAGGGCGAGATGCAGAAGCTGGTGGAAAGCGCAAAGGCCTAATTCATGGACAAGCTGGTCATTCAGGGCGGTATTCCCCTGTCCGGGGAAATCCGTATTTCCGGAGCTAAAAACGCGGCCCTGCCGATTCTCTGTGCCGCATTGCTGACGGAAGAGCCGCTCCACATCGGCAACGTGCCTCATTTGCGCGATGTTACGACCATGCTCGAACTGCTCAACCAGATGGGGGCGGAAGTATCGGTCAACGACCGCATGGGGGTGGAGATCGCCGCGCGCAAGCTGCACAACCTGGTGGCTCCCTACGAATTGGTTAAAACCATGCGCGCCTCGATCCTGGTGCTGGGTCCGATGCTGGCCCGCTGCGGGCAGGCGCGGGTATCCCTGCCGGGCGGCTGTGCCATCGGATCTCGTCCGGTGGATTTGCACATCAAGGGCCTGCAGGCGATGGGCGCGGAAATCGAGATCGAGCACGGCTACATCCTGGCGCGCGCGGAGCGTCTCAAGGGCGCGCGGATTTTCATGGATACCGTCACCGTCACCGGCACGGAAAACCTGATGATGGCGGCGACTCTGGCTGACGGCGCGACGGTGCTGGAAAATGCCGCGCGTGAGCCGGAGGTGGTGGATCTGGCGAACTGCCTGATCGCCATGGGCGCAAAAATCGAGGGTGCCGGCAGCGACGTGATCACCGTGCATGGCGTTGACCGTTTGCATGGTGCTGACTACCGGGTTATGCCCGACCGGATTGAAGCCGGGACTTTTCTGGTGGCGGCAGCTGCCACCGGCGGCAAGGTGCTGCTCAAGGATGTGCGTCCCGACATCCTCGATGCCGTGCTGGAAAAACTGCGCGAGGCAGGCGCCCATATCGAGTGCGGCGCGGATACCATCAGTCTGGAAATGGCCGGACCGCTTAAATCTGTGAACGTACGCACCGCCCCCTATCCGGCTTTCCCCACCGACATGCAGGCGCAGTTCATGGCGCTGAATGCAGTGGCGAATGGCGCGGCCACCGTCACCGAAACCATCTTTGAAAACCGTTTCATGCACGTGCAGGAATTGCAGCGCCTGGGTGCGAACATCGAAACCGAGGGCAATACCGCCGTGGTGCGCGGCGTGCCCGCTTTAAGCGGCGCCACGGTGATGGCGACCGACCTGCGCGCCTCGGCGAGCCTGGTCGTGGCCGGCCTGATCGCCCAAGGCGAAACCAGCGTCGAGCGGATTTACCACATCGACCGCGGCTACGAGTGCATCGAGGAGAAGCTGTCGCAGCTCGGGGCGCGGATCAAGCGGGTGCACTGAGTTTTATCTTTCATCGCAGAGGCGCAGAGACGCAGAGGTCTCGTGATTCGAATTTCTCGGCGTCTCTGCGCCTCTGCGGTAAAATTGTTTTTTGAGCAAATGAGATGCCCGACGTGACTGGAATCACCATCGCCCTTTCCAAGGGCCGCATATTCGAGGAAACCGCACCGCTGCTGAAAGCGGCGGGGATTATTCCGCTCGACGACCCGGAAACCTCGCGCAAGCTGATTCTGTCCACCAACCGGCCCGAGGTGCGCCTGATCGTGGTGCGCGCCTCCGACGTGCCGACCTACGTGCAATACGGCGCGGCCGACATGGGCATCGCCGGCAAGGATGTGCTCAACGAGCACGGAGGTGCTGGCCTGTACCAGCCGCTGGACTTGAAAATCGCGCGCTGCCGCATGATGGTGGCGGTGCCGGAAGGCTTCGATTACGAGAACGCGGTGCGCCAGGGTGCGCGCCTGCGCGTCGCCACCAAGTACCTGCAAACCGCGCGCGAGCATTTCGCCGAGAAGGGCGTGCATGTCGATCTGATCAAGCTTTACGGTTCGATGGAACTGGCGCCGCTGGTCGGGTTGGCCGATGCCATCGTCGATTTGGTGAGCAGCGGTGGTACGCTCAAGGCCAACCACCTGGTGGCGGTGGAGGAGATCATGCAGATCAGCTCGCGGCTGGTGGTGAATCAGGCGGCGCTCAAGCTCAAACGCGAACAGATTCAGCCTATCCTCGATATTTTTGCCGCGACCGTCGCCAAAACATCGCCCTGATTCTGTAAAATTCGGCCATTCCATTATCACTAAATCATCATGCTAAACATCAAACGCTATTCCACTTCCCAGCCAGATTTCCAGGTGCGGCTGACCGATCTGCTGGCCTTCGAGGGCGCGCAGGACGAGTCCATCGACAACGTGGTCGCGGCTATTCTGCACGACGTCAAGGCGCGGGGCGATGTCGCCGTGCTGGAGTACACGCGGCGTTTCGACCAGCTGGATGCGGCCTCTGCAACCGAATTGGAGCTTTCGCAGCCCCGCCTCAAGCAGGCGTTCGATAACCTGCCCGCCGTGCAGCGCGAGGCGCTGCAACAGGCGGCGGAGCGGGTGCGGGTTTACCACGAAAAACAATTGATGCAGTCGTGGAGCTATACCGAACCCGACGGCACCATGCTCGGCCAGCAGGTGACTGCGCTCGACCGGGTCGGCCTGTATGTGCCGGGCGGCAAGGCCGCCTATCCTTCATCGGTGCTGATGAACGCGATTCCCGCCAAGGTGGCCGGGGTGAAGGAACTGATCATGGTGGTGCCGACGCCGGGCGGCCTGGTCAACGAACTGGTGCTGGCCGCTGCGGCGGTATGCGGAGTGGATCGGGTGTTCACCATCGGTGGGGCGCAGGCGGTGGGCGCGCTGGCCTATGGCACGCAGACCGTGCCGCAGGTGGACAAGATCGTCGGCCCCGGCAATGCCTATGTGGCTGCTGCCAAGCGTCGCGTGTTCGGCGTGGTCGGCATCGACATGGTGGCCGGGCCTTCTGAAATCCTGGTGATTTGCGATGGCAAGACCGACCCGGACTGGATCGCGATGGACCTGTTTTCCCAGGCCGAGCACGATGAGCTGGCACAGTCCATCCTGCTTTCTACCGACGCTGCCTTTATCGACGCAGTGCAGGCCAGCATCGAAAAGCTATTGCCGCAGATGCCGCGTCAGGAAATCATCCGCACCGCACTGGAAGCGCGCGGTGCGCTGATCCAGGTGAAGGATCTGGACGAGGCGGCCGAAATCGCGAATTACATCTCGCCCGAGCACCTCGAGCTTTCCATCGAGGATCCTGTGGCGATGACAAAAAAGATCAAACACGCCGGCGCCATCTTCATGGGACGCCAGACCTGCGAGGCGCTGGGCGATTACTGCGCCGGCCCCAACCATGTACTGCCGACTTCGCGCACGGCGCGCTTTTCCTCGCCGTTGGGCGTCTACGACTTCCAGAAGCGCAGCAGCCTGATCATGGTGTCCGAGGCCGGTGCCCAGGTGCTGGGCAAGATTTCGATGGTGCTGGCCGAGGGTGAGGGCCTGCAGGCACATGCCCGTTCGGCCGAATATCGCGTGAGGGGCTGAGCATCACCATGAGTCGCTTCTGGAGCAAGGTCGTCCACACCCTGACACCCTATGTGCCGGGCGAGCAGCCCAAGCTGCCCAATCTGGTCAAGCTCAATACCAACGAGAATCCCTATGGGCCAAGTCCCAAGGCGCTCAATGCGCTGCGCGGCGAGGTGGGCGATACGCTCAGGCTGTATCCGGACCCCAACAGCGACCGGCTGAAGGAAGCCATCGCGTCCTTTTATGGTGTGAAAACAGCGCAGGTCTTCGTCGGCAACGGCTCCGACGAGGTGCTGGCACATACCTTTCAGGCGCTGCTCAAGCATGATGCGCCGGTGCTGTTTCCGGATATTACCTACAGCTTCTATCCGGTGTACTGCGGCCTGTACGGCATCGCCTACCGACAGCTGCCGCTGACCGAGTCGTTCGAGATTTGCGTTGACGATTATTTGACGCCGAACGGCGGCATCATTTTTCCTAACCCGAATGCGCCCACCAGCCGGCCGCTGGCGCTGGCCGAGATTGAGCGCTTACTGTGCGCGAACACCGGGTCGGTGGTGGTGGTCGACGAGGCTTACGTGGATTTCGGTGCCGAGTCGGCCGTCGGGCTGGTGGACCGCTACCCGAACCTGCTGGTCATTCATACCCTGTCGAAATCCCGTTCGCTGGCTGGGCTGCGCGTCGGTTATGCGATCGGTCATCCGGATCTGATCGAGGCGCTGGGGCGGGTGAAAGACAGCTTCAACTCCTATCCGCTCGATCGCTTTGCCATTGCCGGGGCTGCCGCCGCGATCGAGGATCGCGCCTATTTCGAGGACACTTGCCGCAAGGTGATCGCCACCCGCACCCGGATGGTAGCCGATCTTGAATCGCTGGGCTTCGAGGTGCTGCCTTCGGCCGCCAATTTCGTCTTCGCCCGCCACCACCGGCATGATGGCGCCGAGCTTGCTGCCAGACTGCGCGAGCGCAGCATTATCGTGCGGCATTTCAAAAACCCGCCGCGCATCGCGCCGTTCCTGCGCATCACGGTCGGGACGGATGGGCAATGCGAGGCGCTGGTCGGTGCACTTAGAGAAATTACGGCCTAGAATGCAGGATATCGTCTCAGCCCGCTTTGCCCTCTTGCCATGCTGAGTTAGAATGAGAAAAACTTCGGCCAACGACCCAATGCGTACCTCTCAAGTTACCCGCAATACCCTGGAAACCCAGGTCAGCGTATCCCTTAATCTGGACGGTACAGGCGTGGCCAAACTCGCCAGTGGCGTGCCTTTCCTCGATCACATGCTCGACCAGATTGCGCGGCATGGAATGGTTGATCTGGATATCTCCGCCAAGGGCGATCTGCACATCGACGCCCATCACACCGTTGAAGATATCGGTATTACCCTGGGCCAGGCTTTCGCCAAGGCGGTCGGCGACAAGAAGGGCATACGCCGCTACGGCCATGCCTACGTGCCGCTCGACGAGGCGCTGTCACGCGTGGTGATCGATCTGTCCGGGCGTCCCGGTCTGGTGTTCGCGGTGGAGTTCTCGCGCGGTACGATCGGCGAATTCGACGTCGACCTGGTGTCGGAGTTTTTCCAGGGCTTTGTCAATCACGCCGGGGTGACTCTGCATATCGACAATTTGCGCGGCAAGAACTCACACCATCAGGTGGAAACCATCTTCAAGGCCTTCGGCCGTGCGCTGCGCATGGCGGTGGAGGTCGACTCGCGCCTCGGCGGTGCCATGCCTTCGACCAAGGGTAGTCTATAGTAATCATGAGCAGCATCGCGGTAGTGGATTACGGCATGGGCAACCTGCGTTCGGTGGCGAAGGCGCTGGAGCATGTCGCCCCGGATGCGCGCATCGTGGTGACCAGCGACGCGGGTGAGATTGCGCAAGCCGATCGGGTGGTATTCCCCGGCGTCGGCGCGATGCCGGAATGCATGCGTGAGCTGGAGGTGCGCGGCCTGCGTCAGGTGCTGATCGAGGCGGCACAGACCAAGCCTTTTCTCGGCATCTGCCTGGGTATGCAGGCACTGTTCGAATTCAGCGAGGAAGGCAATGTCGCTGGTTTGGGGGTGCTGCCCGGCAAGGTCAGGCTGTTTCCGCGCGAGGCGATGCACGACACTCAGGGGCAGCGCCTCAAGGTGCCGCACATCGGCTGGAACGAGGTGCATCAAGCCGTGTCTCATCCCTTGTGGAATGGAATTACCAACGGCGCGAGATTTTATTTCGTGCACAGTTACTACGTCGAGGCGGGCAATCCTGAACTGGTGGCGGCGTTTACCCATTATCCCTTCGCCTTCGCCTGCGCCGTGGCGCGCAACAATATTTTCGCCGTGCAGTTCCATCCGGAAAAAAGCCAGGCCGCGGGACTCAAGCTGCTGGCCAATTTCGCGGAATGGAACGGAATGGCAACCAATCCGGTCTGATCCAATTTTTATTGTAATCCTACTGCTGCAACCATCATGCTAATTATTCCTGCGATTGACTTGAAAGACGGGCACTGTGTGCGTTTGAAACAGGGGTTGATGGAGGAGGCTACCGTCTTTTCCGAAGACCCCGGTGCGATGGCCAGGCACTGGCTCGATGCCGGCGCGCGTCGGCTCCACCTGGTTGACCTGAACGGAGCCTTTGCCGGCAAGCCGGTCAATGGTAGCGCCATCCGGGCTATCGTAGATGCGGTGGGCGCTGATATCCCTGTGCAGTTGGGTGGCGGCATTCGCGACCTGGAAACTATCGAGCGCTATCTGGACAATGGCATCAGCTACGTCATTATCGGCACTGCAGCGGTGAAGAACCCCGGCTTTCTGCATGAGGCTTGTTATGCTTTCCCCGGCCAGATCATCGTCGGTCTCGATGCCAAGGACAGCAAGGTGGCGGTGGATGGCTGGTCGAAGGTAACCGGGCATGACGTGATCGACCTGGCCAAGAAATTTGAGGGTTATGGCGTGGAAGCGGTCGTGTATACCGACATTGGCCGCGATGGGATGCTCTCCGGGGTGAATATCGAGGCGACGGTAAACCTGGCGCGGGCGCTGACCATCCCGGTCATCGCCAGCGGCGGCATCACCAACCTGGATGACGTGAAACAACTGTGCGCCGTCGAGTCCGAGGGCATCATGGGCGCCATTACCGGTCGGGCCATTTACGAGGGCACGCTCAACTTCGCCGAGGCGCAGAAGCTGGCGGATGAATTAGGCGGAACGGCCTGATGGGTTTGGCCAAGCGCATCATCCCCTGCCTCGACGTGACCGACGGTCGCGTCGTCAAGGGTGTGAATTTCGTGGCGTTGCGCGATGCCGGCGATCCGGTCGAGATTGCGCGCCGCTACGACGAGCAGGGCGCGGACGAACTGACCTTTCTCGATATCACTGCGAGCAGCGATAACCGTGGGTTGATTCTGCATATCATCGAGGAAGTGGCGGCGCAGGTGTTCATTCCCCTCACCGTGGGCGGCGGCGTACGTGCCGTCGACGACGTGCGGAGGCTGCTCAATGCCGGCGCCGACAAGGTCGGCATCAACACCGCGGCAGTGGAGAACCCGCAACTGGTGGCGGACGCCTCGTCGCGTTTCGGCTCGCAGTGCATCGTGGTGGCGATCGACGCCAAGCAGGTATCGGCTGCGGGCGAGCCGCTGCGCTGGAACGTGTTTACTCACGGCGGACGCAAGGACACCGGGCTGGACGCGGTGGCATGGGCGAAAAAGATGGAACAAATGGGCGCCGGCGAGATTCTGCTGACCAGCATGGACCGCGACGGCACCAAGATCGGCTTCAACCTGGAGTTGACCCGCGCAGTGGCCGATGCGGTCGGTATCCCGGTGATCGCCAGCGGCGGCGTCGGCAATCTTGATCATCTGGTGGATGGGGTGCTCAAGGGCCATGCCGATGCAGTGCTGGCAGCCAGCATTTTCCATTACGGTGAATATTCCGTCGAGCAAGCAAAACGCTATATGGCGCAACACGGCATTGAAGTGAGACTATGAGTGCAAAAGATATCTGGCTGAACAAGGTGAAGTGGACGGATGACGGCCTGGTGCCGGTCATCGCCCAGGATGCGACGAGCGGGGCGGTGCTGATGTTTGCCTGGATGAACCGTGAAGCCCTCAAGCTCACGGCGGAGGGAGGCGAGGCGGTGTACTGGTCGCGCTCGCGCAAAAAGCTGTGGCACAAGGGCGAGGAATCCGGCCATGTGCAGAAGGTCAAAGAGATTCGCCTCGACTGCGATGAGGACGTGGTGCTGCTCAAGGTCGAGCAGATTGGCGGCATCGCCTGCCATACCGGCCGCAACCATTGTTTCTTCCAGAAACTGGAACTGGGCAGATGGCTGGTGGTGGAGCCGGTTCTGAAAGACCCGGCAGAGATCTACAAGAAATGAGCGATATACTCAGTCGACTGGCAGATACCCTGGAAGCCCGCAAGCAGGCTGACCCGACCAGTTCCTACGTAGCCAAGCTGTACGCCAAGGGACTGGACGCTATCCTGAAGAAAATCGGCGAAGAGGCTACAGAAACCATCGTGGCGGCCAAGAACGGTGATCGTCAGCAGATCGTGTACGAAACCGCTGATTTATGGTTTCATTGCCTGGTGATGCTGGCCAGCCAGGGAGTGCGTCCGGAAGAAGTGCTCGACGAACTGGCGCGGCGCGAGGGGTTGTCCGGTCTTGCCGAGAAGGCAGCAAGAGGTGAGCAATGAGCGATTGCATTTTCTGTAAGATCGTGGCGGGCGAAATCCCCAGCCGCAAGGTGTACGAGGACGGTGAACTTATTGCCTTCCATGACGTCAACCCTGCAGCGCCGGTTCATTTCATGATCGTGCCGAAAGAGCACATCAACTCGCTGGAGGACTGCCATGGCCGGCACGAAATGCTGCTCGGCCGCATTCTACTGTTGGCACCAAAGCTGGCGAAAGAACAGGGACTGAACAGCGGCTTCAAGACCGTCATCAATACCGGCAAGGGCGGCGGTCAGGTGGTGTTCCATCTGCACGTCCATGTCATCGGAGGCGGCAAGCTGCCGCACTTATAATTTCTAGAGGAGAAGGAAATGGGCTCATTCAGCATCTGGCATTGGCTGATCGTACTGGTGATCGTGCTGGTGATCTTCGGCACCAAGAAACTGCGTAACATCGGCGGCGACCTGGGTGGCGCGGTGAAGAGCTTCAAGGAAGCCGTCAAGGAAGAGGAAAAGACGCCGAAGATCGATGCAACGGCACAGCAGGCCGGCCAAACCATCGAAGGCGAAGTCAAGAACAAGACCGTATCGTAATCCGCCATGTTCGACTTCAATTTCGCCGAACTGTTGGTGATCGGTGTCGTTGCACTGATTGTCATAGGCCCGGAGCGCATGCCGAAAGTGGCTCGAGCCGCGGGCCTGCTGTTCGGCCGTGCGCAGCGTTATGTTTCCGAGGTCAAGGCTGACATCAACAATCAGCTCAAGCTGGAAGAGCTGCGCAAGATTGAAGCCGATCTGCGCGCCAAGGCCTCGACTGCCGAGCATGTGATCATCGAGGAAACCCAGCACGTCGAGCAGGAATTCAGGGGGGCGGCGGAATTGGTCACCCCGGCTACTACCCCGCTCGTTCTTGAAGGGGACGCGGCTGCGGAAAAGCCTGGCGAGCCGCAACCCTTGCCATCTGCGGAAATCCCCGCAGCTGCATCGCCGCAGCTTGAGTTGGGCCTGGATTCGACGCTGCCCCACCAAGCAGAGACTTCATCCAAATCCAAGTGATCACGCCTGAAACTTCCGAATCGTTTTTTTCCCATTTGATCGAGCTGCGCAGCCGATTGCTGCGCGCGCTGATCGCGGTGGGATTGGTGTTCATCTGCCTGTTTCCCTTCGCCGGCGATCTTTACGCCATACTGGCTCACCCGCTGCTTGTTGTGCTGCCCAAGGGCGGTCAGATGATCGCTACTGACGTCACTACGCCATTTTTTGTACCGATGAAGGTGGCAATGATGGCCGCCTTCATGATCGCCCTGCCCTACGTGCTCTACCAGATATGGGCCTTCATTGCCCCCGGTCTGTATGCCCATGAAAGACGGTTAATCGCACCGCTGGTGGCGGCGAGCACTTTCCTGTTCCTGTGCGGCATGGCTTTCGCCTATTTCCTGGTGTTCCCGGTGGTATTCGGTTTTGTTACCTCGGTCGCACCGCAGGGCGTGGCGGTGATGACCGATATCAACAAATACCTGGATTTTGTCCTGACCCTGTTCGTCGCCTTCGGCATCACCTTCGAGGTGCCGGTAGTGGTGGTGGTACTGGTGAGGATGGGCATGGTCAGCGTCAAGAAGCTGCGCGAGATCCGTTCTTATGTGGTTGTCGGCGCCTTCGTGATCGGCGCCATTTTTACTCCGCCCGACGTGGTGTCCCAGATCATGCTGGCGGTGCCGCTCTGGCTGCTGTACGAACTGGGTATTGTGGTTGCCTCGATGATAGAGAAAAAGGCTGCTGTGGCCGAGCCGGATTACCAGCCGCTCAGTGACGAGGAAATGGAACGCGAGCTGGACGCGATAGAGCAGAAGCAGAGCGAAACGCGGGACTAGCAGCGCTTGCCGGGCCTAGTTATTCTGCCGCGCCTTCGGCCGCTTCCCGATGCTGACATGGAGCTCGGCTTCTGTCTGGTTGCGCAAAATCTTCAGCGCGGAGACCTTGCCAGGCACTAGGCTGGAAACCTGGTTGAGCATGTCGGTGGAATCGCCGACCGGTTTGCCGCCGATTTCCAGCAGGATATCTCCCGGTTTGACGCCTGCCCGATCCGCTGGTCCGCCGCGCAGTACTCCGGCAATCAGGACGCCGCTGGTTTTGCGCATTTTGAAAGTTTCTGCCAGCTCTGGCGTGATGTCCTGTACTTCCACCCCAATCCAGCCACGCACTACTCCGCCGTGGAGGATAATCTGTTCCATTACTTGCTTGGCGAGGCTGATCGGGATGGCGAAGCCGATGCCCAGTGAGCCGCCGCTACGGGAATAGATTGCGCTGTTGATGCCGATCAGGTTGCCGCTAGCGTCCACCAGTGCACCGCCGGAATTTCCGGGGTTGATCGCGGCGTCGGTCTGGATGAAGTTTTCGAAGGTGTTGATGCCCAGGTGGCTGCGCCCCAGGGCGCTAACGATTCCCATCGTCACGGCCTGTCCGACACCGAAGGGGTTGCCGATCGCCAGTGTCACGTCTCCGACCTGGAGCTGCTCGGCATGGCCCAAGGTGATGGCGGGCAGATTTTTCAGTTCGATTTTCAGTACGGCGAGATCGGTATCGGGATCGGTGCCGACGACTTTGGCCGAACTTTTTCGGCCATCAGCGAGGGCCACTTCGATCTCGTCGGCGGCCTCGACGACATGGTGGTTGGTCAGAATATAACCATCCGGGCTGACGATCACGCCGGAGCCCAAACTGGACGCACGTTGTGGTTCGCTATCGAGACGGTCGCCGAAAAAGCGGCGGAACAGGGGGTCGTCCATGAATGGACTGTGCGGTGCCGGGATTTCCTTGCTGGTAAAAATATTGACCACCGAAGGCATGGCTTTTTTTGCGGCTGTACTGAATGAACCGGTCTTTTGCGCGGCGCCGCCCGATGGGGCCTCTTGTAGCGTAACCACTGAATTGCCGCGCCATGGCAGAAGATCCGGCTGCAGCGTGGCGATAACGAATAGCGCCGCAAGACTGATGGTGGCGGTTTGTGCAAAAATGAGCCAGAGTCTGCGCATAATTTTCTCTCGATATCGGTAATATTGCGTTTTGTCATGGGCGGCAAGTTAGCGTGTCGTCCAAAATTCAATTTGGGGCGCTTATGGAACTTTACAAGCTGGAAGCTTATGCCGGTCAGCTAATGGATGCGGCCCGATTTCATGATTATTGCCCAAATGGGGTGCAGATAGAAGGGCGGCCTGAGGTTTTTCGCCTGGTGAGCGGGGTGACGGCCAGTCTGGATTTGCTCAAGGCGGCGATCGGTGCGGGTGCGGACGCGATCCTGGTGCATCACGGCTATTTCTGGAAAAACGAGGATGCCCGTATTACGGGGGTGAAACGCGCCCGGATCGAGTTGCTGTTGCGCCACAATGTCAGCCTGCTGGCTTACCATCTTCCGCTCGATGCACATCCAGTGCTGGGCAATAATGCGCAGCTGGCGAAAAAATTGGGCTTCGTGGTGGAAGGCGGGTTCGGCGAGCAGGGCATCGCTTGTCATGGCGTGCTCGCCGATGCGCTGCCGCTTTACGGGCTGGGCGAAAGGGTTGCGCTGGCCCTGGGCCGTACGCCGCTGGTTATCGGCGATGGGGGCAAGGCGATACGGCGCATCGCCTGGTGCAGCGGTGCAGCCCAAGGGTATTTCGAGGAGGCGATCCGGCTTGGTGTGGATGCTTTTCTCACCGGCGAGATTTCGGAGCAGTGCGTCCATCTCGCGCGCGAAACGGGAGTTGCGTTCGTTGTTGCTGGTCATCACGCTACTGAGCGCTACGGGGTGCAGGCACTGGGCGCGCATCTGGCCCAACAATTTGGCATCAGCCATCAGTTTATCGATATTGACAACCCGGTATAGCTGCGGCAGATTTGCGCTGTGATTGCTTGATAAACAATGTGTTGACGTTTTGTTGCCAGGAAAGCTGAATAAATGGATTTAAGTTTTTCAGAAAAATTGGTTACAATTGCCGACTTTTATGTCCCAAGAAAGATTTTCGGATAGGATTATCCGGAATGTTTCGCGGCAGATTATTTTATCTGGCGCTGTCGATATTGAGGCTGGATTGCTTAAGTCAATATCGGGCGTGCCGTTGAGGTTTCCAAGAAAACGGGGATTCAGTGTATGAGCCAAAATGAAGTGGACCGCAGCAAACGGAGATTTCTGATTGCTGCTACGACTGCGGTCGGTGGAATTGCGACGGTTGGTGTCGCTGTTCCGTTTCTCGCGAGTTGGATGCCAAGCCAGCGAGCCAAGGCCGCCGGTGCGCCGGTGGAAGTGGATGTCAGCAAGGTCGAGCCGGGCATGATCCTGAATGTCGAATGGCAAGGCAAACCGGTATGGATCGTGAACCGCACCAAGGAAATGATGGATTTGCTGGCGAATCATGACGACAAGCTGGTTGATCCCAAATCGGACGTGCAACAGCAACCGAAGTACTGCCAGAATGCGCTGCGTTCTCGCGCGGAGCACGCAAACATCCTGGTGGTGGTGGGTATCTGTACTCATCTTGGTTGCTCTCCTTCCGAGAAAATGAAGGCCGGCCCCGTAAGTGGCTTGGGCGACGACTGGCCAGGTGGATTTTTCTGCCCCTGCCACGGTTCTCGCTTCGATCTGGCAGCGCGCGTGTTCAAGGGTGTCCCCGCGCCGACCAACCTGGTAATTCCGCCCTACAAGTATTTGAGCGACAGCCGTATTCTGGTTGGCGACGACAGCAAGGGAGCCTGATAAATGAATAGCCTGACACGTTTGCTGGGGTGGGTGGACGACCGTTTCCCCCTTACCAAGCTTTGGAAAGAGCACCTTTCCGAGTATTACGCACCGAAGAACTTTAACTTCTGGTATTTCTTCGGCTCGCTGGCGCTGCTGGTGCTGGTCATTCAGATCGTCTCCGGTATTTTTCTTACCATGCACTACAAGCCGGATGCGGCCCTTGCCTTTTATTCTGTCGAGTACATCATGCGCGACGTGGATTGGGGCTGGCTGATTCGCTATGTCCATTCCACCGGCGCCTCGATGTTTTTCGTGGTGGTGTATCTGCACATGTTCCGCGGCCTGATCTACGGCTCCTATCGCAAGCCGCGCGAGCTGATCTGGATTTTCGGTATGCTCATCTACCTGGCCCTGATGGCGGAAGCCTTTATGGGCTACTTGCTGCCTTGGGGGCAGATGTCCTACTGGGGGGCGCAGGTAATCGTCAATCTGTTCTCTGCCGTGCCGTTCATCGGTCCGGACCTGTCGATCTGGATTCGTGGTGACTACGTGATCTCCGACGCTACGCTGAACCGCTTTTTTGCCTTCCACGTGGCCGCCGTGCCGCTGGTGCTGATCGGCTTGGTGGTGGCGCATATCATCGCGCTGCACGAAGTGGGTTCGAACAATCCGGACGGTGTTGATATCAAGAAGCATAAGGATCCGGTCACCCACATTCCGCTCGACGGCATTCCCTTCCATCCCTACTACACGGTGAAGGATATCGTTGGGGTGGTGGTGTTCCTGATGGTGTTCTCGGCGATTGTGTTCTTCGCGCCCGACTTGGGCGGCTATTTCATCGAGGATAACAATTTCTTTCCCGCGGATCCGCTGAAGACGCCGCCGCACATTGCTCCGGTATGGTACTTCACGCCGTTCTATGCGGTCCTGCGCGCGGTGCCGCCAATGTTCGGCTCGCAGTTCCCGGGCGTGATCGCGATGGGTGTGGCGGTCGTGATCATCTTCTTCCTGCCCTGGCTTGACCGTGCGCCAGCCAAGTCGATCCGTTATCGCGGCCCAATCTACAAGACTGCGCTGACGCTGTTCGTGATCAGCTTCGTCGGTCTGGGTTACCTGGGCATGCTGCCGGTTACGCCGCTGTATACACTGCTTTCGCAGATACTGACCACAGTCTACCTCGGCTTCTTTCTGCTGATGCCGTGGTACACCAAAATCGACAAATGCAAACCCGTACCGGAAAGGGTGACAGGATAATGAAAAAGATACTGTTTCTCGTAAGCCTGCTGGCTTCGACGATGGCATTCGCCTCCAGCGACATCCATCTGGACAAGGCTCCTACCAAACTGAGCGACCAGCAGTCGTTACAGCGCGGTGCGAAGACTTTCGTCAACTACTGCCTGTCTTGCCACAGCGCGCAGGCGATGCGTTACAACCGCCTGCAGGACATTGGCCTCACCGAGCAGCAGATCAAGGATAATTTGATCTTCACCGGCGCCAAGGTGGGCGATGCCATGACCAACAGCATGAGCAAGAAGGATGCACTGGCGGCTTTCGGCGCTGCGCCTCCTGATCTTTCCGTGATTTCCCGGTCACGCGGTGCGGATTGGCTCTACACGTATCTGCGCGGATTCTACCGCGACGAAACCAGGGCAACAGGTTGGAATAATGTGGCCTTCGATAAGGTGGGTATGCCGCACGTTCTGTACGAGTTCCAGGGCGAGCAGGTGCTGCACGTGGAGAAGCACGGCGAGCACGAAACCCAGAAGCTGGTGCTGACCAAGCCGGGCAAAATGACGCCGGCGGAGTATGATGGCATGGTGGCGGATTTGGTGAATTACCTGGAGTTCATGGGTGAGCCGATTAAGGCGACACGCATGAAACTGGGTGTCTTTGTTCTGCTCTTTCTGGGTATCTTCTTCGTGGTGGCTTATTACCTGAAGAAAGAGTTCTGGAAGGATATTCATTAAGCTGATGCGATCAGGCAAAACATAGCCTGAATCAGCGGAAACGGGCCACTATGGCCCGTTTCCGCTTTGGGCTCTAGTAAATCGTCTCGATAAAATGTTAGTATGACTCGATTGGCCGGAGCGCATAGGGGATGTTCCCCTCGGCAAGCCGTTCATTCCGATAGCTGGATTCCGGTCTCGGTCACGCGGATTCGCCAATATAAACATGTCTACCACTATTAGCAGCAAAAAACCTATGATGACACTTTATTCCGGCACTACGTGCCCATTTAGTCAGCGTTGCCGCATCGTACTGTATGAAAAAGGCATGGATTTCCAGGTCATCGATGTGGATCTCCACAACAAGCCTGAAGATCTAGCGGTGATGAATCCGTACAACCAGGTGCCTGTGCTGGTGGAACGCGATTTGATTCTGCACGAGTCGAACATCATCAACGAATACATCGATGAGCGCTTCCCCCACCCGCAATTGATGCCGGCTGATCCAGTGATGCGCGGACGGGCTCGACTATTCTTGCACCGCTTCGAGCAGGAACTGTTCAGCCATGTCGCGGCTATCGAGCATGGCAGCCAGAAGGCGGCGGACAAGTCGCGCGCCGCGGTGCGCGACAGCCTCGCACAGCTTGCGCCGCTGTTCGTCAAGCAGAAGTTCATGCTGGGCGAAGAGTTCTCCATGCTCGACGTGGCGATTGCTCCCATGCTGTGGCGTCTGGATTATTACGGTATCTCAATGCCGAAGCAGGCCGCGCCCCTGCTGAAATACGGCGAGCGGCTGTTCAGTCGGCCGGCATTCATCGAGGCGCTGACTCCGTCCGAAAAAGCCATGCGCAAGTGAGCGAACTGTCCACCAAACCCTACCTCATTCGCGCCATCTATGAATGGTGTACTGATAGCGGGTTGACGCCGCACCTTGTGGTTGCGGTGGGCAAGCATACCCGGGTGCCGATGGAGTTCGCAAAGGACGGGCAGATCGTCCTGAATGTCAGCCAGGGGGCTACACGCAACCTTCTCATCGGCAATGATTTGATTCAGTTCTCGGCTCGCTTCAACGGCGCTTCACGTGACATCGAGGTGCCTATAGATGCGGTGGTCAGCATCTACGCCCGCGAAAACGCTCAGGGTCTTTCCTTTGCGCTTGAAGAAGAAGCGGGCGGGGTGGATGAAACGCCTTTGGGCGATGTCGCATCTTCGCCATCGCCAGATGACGAGCCGCCAACGCCACGCAGCAAGCCGCAACTGAAAATTGTAAAATAATTACTGCCTGACGGGCCAGTCGCTGACTCGGCCTGTGCGCAGGTCGTAGCTCACGATGCGGTTGTTGTTGGTGTCGGCGATCAGCGCCGTGCCGCCGAGCACGGCTAGTCCGCCGGGTTCATTCAGATTGAACTCCTTTCCGGGTTTGCCATTTCCAGCTAGTGACGTGACGGTGCGGGATCGCAGGTCGAGCATTTTCAGCTTGTGGTTGTAGGTGTCCGCGATCAGGATGCGGTTCTCGTCCAGTGCGGCAACCCCTAGTACGTGCTGCAGCTTCGCGTTCGCAAAAGCGCCGTCGCGGTCACCAAAGTCAAACAGGCCGGTGCCAACCAGGGTTTCCACCTTTTCCCTGCCGGATCGCAGGTCAATCCGGCGTACCGCTGAATCCTCCGCATCGGCGACGTAAAGCCAGTGATCAAACAGACTCAGTCCGCTGGGCTGACTGAAAGCGGCTTCGCTTAATTTTCCGTCAGCAATGTCTTCTCGCCCAATCCCGGCAAAGAGGGCAATCCTTTGTGACTTGGCGTTGAGGCGCCAGATCTGGTGCGAACCAGCCATGGCGATATAGAGCGTGCCGTCCCGGCAGGCAACATCCCAGGGGGAGCTGAGGCCGACTTCGAGTCCTTTGGCTTCAGCGCTGACAGCCCCCCCTTTCCTGCCATTGCCGGCAACAGTTGTGACCGTGCGGCGCGTAAGATCAATGAAGCGTGCGGTCGATGCGTGTCCATCCTTGAAGCCTGCTGCGCCCCCGCCAAATATTTGCGTAATCTTGCCCTTGGTGTCGGTCAGCAGAACGCGATGGTGCAAGGAATCAGCGATGGCTACACTGTCTCCGTTTGCCGCTATCTTGCCTGGAGCTGCAAGAAGGGAGGCGGAGGTTTTGTTTTTTTCTGGTGCCAAAGGCAATGGGGTGGTATTGATCTGAGCGGCGAACTGGTTGAGCAGGTTGCCGATGTGCTTGTCTAGCACGTCGTAATGCCCCTCGCCGGATACGCCCCCGACAATTCCACCGGCGGGGTCGATAATAACCAGGGTCGGCCAGGCCTGTATGCCATATTGACGCTACAAAGTGAATTTGGTGTCGTTTACCACCGGGTGCGCAAGGTCGTAACGGATCACGACATTGCGCAGGGTGTCGAGGTTTTTTTCATTTTCGAACTTAGGGGAGTGCACGCCGATGACGGCAAGCTTATTGCCATACTTGGCTTCCAGTCGCTTGAGATCCGGAATGACGTGGATGCAGTTGATGCAACCGTAAGTCCAGAAATCAAGGATCACTACTTTGCCGCGTAAATCACGCAGAGTCAGTGGCTTGCTGATGTTGAGCCAATGCAGTCCGGGAGAAAATTCGGCCGCCTTGGGGTTGGGGGCGTCGCTAGCCATAGCCAGCCCGCTGGCGGCAAGAAAAAGGGCGGCGCAAAAGGCAAGCCATAGACTGTGAAGAATTCGACAAGACATGGCATTCATTGTGTATTGATATTTATCAATTCTGACACAGAGTGGCGAAAAATGTTCAAGGCAGCGCAACTGGATTTGCCGAACTCGTGCGAAGGCCCTATAATCCCGCCTTTGTGCGTGGCCGGCATAGCTCAGTTGGTAGAGCAGCTGATTTGTAATCAGAAGGTCCCGAGTTCGATTCTTGGTGCCGGCACCAGCGGTTTCGGGATGCCGCGGCGGAAGTCAAGTCGATTCGCGGCAAATGTGTTTGACAGGAAAGCGCAACACCGGCATAATTAGCGGTTACGTTCGGAGGGGTTCCCGAGCGGTCAAAGGGATCAGACTGTAAATCTGACGGCTCTGCCTTCGAAGGTTCGAATCCTTCCCCCTCCACCAGATTTAGTGGTAGTAGTAGTTGAAGACGGGCTTGGGCGCTCGTCTTGGTGCTCTTGGCTCTAATGGCCATTGTTACGGAACGCGGGTGTAGCTCAATGGTAGAGCAGAAGTTTTCCAAACTTACGACGAGGGTTCGATTCCCTTCACCCGCTCCAGTTAAGTGTTAGTGGCACAGGTTTAATGCCCATGTAGCTCAGGGGTAGAGCACACCCTTGGTAAGGGTGAGGTCATCGGTTCAATTCCGATCATGGGCTCCATAATTTTTGTTCTGGATTAGTTGCTTAAAGGGAAGTCATCATGGCAAAAGGCAAATTTGAGCGGACGAAGCCGCACGTAAACGTGGGCACGATTGGTCACGTGGATCACGGCAAGACGACGCTGACGGCGGCGATCACCACGATCTTGTCGAAGAAGTTTGGCGGCGAA
>NZ_DATKTK010000033.1:0-15743 GCF_035531155.1 Sulfuricella sp.
GAAATGGTGATGCCTGGCGACAACGTCTCGATCACGGTCGCGCTGATCCAGCCGATCGCGATGGAAGAAGGTCTGCGCTTCGCGATTCGCGAAGGCGGCCGTACCGTCGGCGCCGGCGTCGTGGCAAAGGTTATCGAGTAACAACGTAATGAGGAAAGGGTAATGGGTGATGAAACCGATTGCCCGTCTCTCATTGCAAAAATTAGGCCAGTAGCTCAATTGGCAGAGTATCGGTCTCCAAAACCGAGGGTTGGGGGTTCGAGGCCCTCCTGGCCTGCCAGATAGATGGTGTGGAAAAGCGAACGGGCGACAGAAATAATAAATTGATCGGGCGACCGGCATGTGTGCCGGTCGCTGTTTGCATTTCCGAAAAGAAACCTTATGACAGATAAAATCAAATTGGGCTTGGCTGTACTGCTGCTTGCGGCAGGAATTGCCGGCTTCTACCTGTTGTCCGAACATGCTTTGGTGTTGCGTGTGCTGGCAGTGTTGGTGGGTGTGGCCATGGCGATTTTCGTGGCACGGTTTAGCGGGCCCGGTCAGCAGTTTTTCGCCTTCGGCAAGGATGCGTGGGTAGAAACCAAGAAGGTCGTATGGCCGACCCGCAAGGAAACATTCCAGACCACCGGCGTCGTATTTTTGCTGGTGGTGGTGATTGCGATTTTCCTGTGGATTGTGGATGCCAGCCTGATGTGGGCGGTCAAATTATTGATGGGCCAGGGGGATTGATGGCAATGCGATGGTACGTTGTGCACGCCTATTCGGGCTACGAGAAGAGCGTGCAACGAGCCCTGCAGGAGCGCATTGAGCGCGCAGGCATGCAGGACAAGTTCGGCCAGATTCTCGTGCCGGTCGAAGAAGTGGTCGAGATGAAAAGCGGCCAGAAAAGCATCAGCGAGCGCAAGTTCTTCCCGGGCTATGTGCTGGTGCAGATGGAAATGGACGATGAAACCTGGCACTTGGTAAAGAATACCGCCAAGGTGACCGGTTTTGTCGGCGGTTCCGCGCAAAAGCCGACTCCGATCAGCGAAAAGGAAGTCGCTGCTTTGATGCAGCAGATCCAGGAGGGTGTGGAAAAACCCAGGCCCAAGGTGCTGTTCGAGGTTGGCGAGGCGGTGCGAGTCAAGGAAGGGCCATTCACCGATTTCAATGGCATGGTGGAAGATGTCAATTACGACAAGAGCAAGTTGCGCGTGTCGGTGCTGATTTTCGGTCGTTCCACGCCGGTGGAACTGGAATTCAGCCAGGTCGAGAAGGCCTGAGAAAAAGGTTTTTTAACTGGGGAGCTCGGTACGGCGATTTGTATAGAGCGTTTGCACCCATTTTAGAGGAGTTGTAAAAGTGGCAAAGAAGATCATCGGTTACATCAAGCTGCAGGTGCCTGCAGGCAAAGCCAACCCCAGCCCACCCATCGGTCCGGCATTGGGTCAGCGCGGCCTGAATATCATGGAGTTCTGCAAGGCGTTCAATGCCCAGACCCAAGGTCTGGAAGTGGGTCTGCCGATCCCGGTGGTGATTACCGCCTACGCGGACAAGAGCTTCACCTTCATCATGAAGACGCCGCCCGCCACCGTGCTGATCAAGAAGGCAGCCGGCGTGCAAAAAGGCAGCCCGCGTCCGCATACCGACAAGGTGGGTAAGCTGACGCGCGCCCAGGCAGAAGACATCGCCAAAGCGAAGATGCCCGACCTGACCGCTTCCGATATGGATGCGGCAGTGCGCACTATCGCTGGCAGCGCCCGCAGTATGGGCATTGAAGTGGAGGGCGTATAACATGGCACATATTTCCAAACGCACCAAGGCGATCACGGCCAAAGTCGATCGCAACAAGGCCTATTCCCTGGTGGACGCGCTGGCGCTGGTCAAGCAAACTGCCACCGCCAAATTTGACGAGTCCATCGACGTGGCCGTGAATCTCGGTATCGATGCGCGTAAATCCGACCAGTTGGTGCGCGGCTCCGTCGTGTTGCCGCGTGGTACCGGCAAAACCGTCCGCGTTGCAGTGTTCGCCCAGGGTGACAATGTGGCCAAGGCCAAGGAGGCAGGCGCCGACATCGTCGGTTTCGAAGATCTGGCTGCTGAAATCAAAGCCGGCAAGATGGATTTCGACGTGGTTATCGCTACTCCCGATGCCATGCGCATCGTGGGTCAGCTTGGCCAGATCCTTGGCCCGCGCGGACTGATGCCTAACCCTAAGGTTGGCACGGTAAGCCCCAACGTGGCTGAAGCGGTGAGAAACGCCAAGGCCGGCCAGGTGCAATACCGCACCGACAAGGGTGGCATAGTGCAATGCACCATCGGTCGTGCCTCCTTTGGCGAAGATGCCCTCAAGGAAAACCTGCTGGCTCTGGTGGATGCCTTGAATAAGGCCAAGCCGGCTGCCTCCAAAGGTATTTATTTGAAGAAAGTGGCCCTCTCCAGCACCATGGGAGTGGGCGTCAGGGTGGATCAAGGCACTCTGACTGCATAAAGAACTTTGGGTCTGCCGGGGGAAGCTCCGGCAGGCCATCAAAGACCGTTGGGGCCTGAGAGTAATGTGTAATGGGTAATGGGTGATGAGTGATGAGAAGAAGCATACCTCGCCCACCCCGATACATGGAGTTCGACGGCTTAATCGGTAGCGCGTGATGCTGGAAGAGCAATGGGTTTCATCACCCATTTACTCATTATCCATTGCAGCTCCGCCCAACGCAGATGGCGTGCCCAGACGGGTTTTGAAATTTGTTGCCGACAATTTGATTTGCCAGCGAAAATTTCTCCTGAATGAAGGTCGCCGTGGGTAAGTTCAGAAAACGGATGCGAGAAATCGCATCCGTTTTCGGGGCTAATTTTAACGGAAGGAGGGAAGACCTTGAGTCTGAATCTTGAAGAGAAAAAAGCAGTTGTAGCGGAAGTGATCGCGCAGCTGGCAAGTGCTCAGACCATCGTGGTGGCTGAGTATCGCGGCATGGAAGTGAAAGACATGACCAAGCTGCGTGCCAAGGCTCGCGAAGCCGGCGTTTTCCTGCGCGTGTTGAAAAACACCCTGGTGCGTCGTGCCGTTGCAGAAACGCCGTTTGCGGGTTTGTCCGACCATCTGGTCGGGCCGCTTGCTTATGGTATTTCCAGCGACCCCGTTGCGGCGGCTAAAGTACTGCACGAGTTTGCTAAAGGCAATGAGAAGTTCGTGATCAAGGCCGGAGCCATGGCGAATTTTGTGATGTCCTCCAAGGATGTCGCAAACCTCGCCACCATGCCAAGTCGCGATGAATTGCTGTCCAGGCTCATGGGTACGATGCAGGCGCCGATCGCGACGTTCGTGCGTACGCTCAACGAAGTGCCGACCAAGTTCGTACGCGGACTTGCTGCCGTGCGCGACCAAAAGCAGGCCGCTTAACCAGCTGCAACCTAATCTTAAATCTAGTTTCAAATTAATTATTCAGGAGTTGTAAATCATGGCTATTTCCAAAGCTGAAATTCTCGACGCAATCGCTGGTATGACCGTTCTCGAGCTGTCCGAAATGATCAAGGACATGGAAGAGAAGTTCGGCGTTTCCGCTGCAGCCGCCGCTGTTGCTGCTGCTCCGGCGGCTGCTGCTGCCGCCGCTGTCGAAGAGAAAACCGAGTTTGACGTCATTCTGACTGGCGCCGGCGACAACAAAGTGAACACCATTAAAGTGGTTCGCACCATCACCGGTCTGGGCTTGAAAGAAGCCAAAGACTTGGTCGACGGCGCTCCCAAGGCTGTCAAGGAAGGCGTTTCCAAGGCTGATGCCGACGCTGTTGCCAAGCAGCTGATCGAAGCCGGCGCGACCTGCGAAGTCAAGTAAGCACTGCTGTACCGAGATCAGGCTGGCGGGAAACCGCCAGCCTTTTCCCGCTTTTAGAAGCCGGCAGATAGCAGACCGCCGTTATTGCAGTCTTCTACCTTCCGTCCTCTGATGCGGAAACATTCATGGAGATACTATGAGCTACTCTTTTACTGAGAAAAGACGTATCCGCAAAAGCTTTGCCAAGCGCGCCAGCGTGCTGGAAGTGCCTTTTCTGCTGGCTACCCAGCTGGATTCCTACGCGGCTTTTCTGCAAGCGGAAGTCAAGCCCGAAATTCGCAAGAGCGAAGGCCTGCAGGCCGCGTTCAGCTCGATTTTCCCGATCGAGAGCCATTCCAAGAATGCTCGTCTGGATTTCGTTAGCTATAAACTTGGCGAACCGCCGTTTGACGTGGTGGAATGCCAGCAGCGCGGATTGACCTTCGCAGCCCCGTTGCGCGTCAAGGTGCGCCTGACCATCATGGATCGGGAAGCCTCCAAGCCGACGGTGAAGGAAGTCAAGGAGCAGGAAGTATACATGGGCGAGATTCCGCTCATGACCCGCTCCGGCTCGTTCGTGATCAACGGCACTGAGCGCGTGATCGTGTCCCAGTTGCACCGTTCTCCTGGCGTGTTCTTCGAGCACGACCGTGGCAAGACGCACTCTTCCGGCAAGTTGCTGTTCTCGGCACGCGTGATTCCCTATCGCGGCTCCTGGCTGGATTTCGAATTCGATCCGAAAGATTACCTCTACTTCCGTATTGACCGCCGCCGCAAGATGCCGGTAACGATCCTGCTGAAGGCATTGGGTTACCAGCCTGAGCAGATCCTCGCTCAATTTTTTGTCAATGATACTTTCCATCTGGCCAAAAAGGGCGTGCAGTTCGAGTTGGTCCCGGAGCGTCTGCGTGGTGAAGTCGCCAAGTTCGATGTCGCGGGCAAAGATGGCACCATTATCGTGCCCAAGGACAAGCGCATCACCGTCAAGCACATTCGCGACATGGAAAAAGCCGGCATCAAGAAGGTGTCCGTGCCGGACGACTTCCTGCTGGGCCGGGTGCTGGCCCACGCTATTGTTGACAAGGAAAGCGGCGAGATCATCGCCAACGCCAACGACGAGATTACCGAAGAGCTCCTGGCGACATTGCAGGCTGCTGGCGTCGCCAAGATCAACACCCTCTATACCAACGACCTGGATCAGGGGCCCTATATTTCGCAGACCTTGCGCATTGATGAAACGCTGGATCAAACTGCTGCGCGCGTCGCCATCTATCGCATGATGCGTCCTGGCGAGCCTCCCACCGAGGATTCAGTGGAGGCGTTGTTCAGTGGCCTGTTCTTTAGCGAGGAGCGCTACGACCTGTCCGCCGTCGGTCGCATGAAGTTCAATCGCCGTGTCGGCCGCGAAGCGTTGACCGGCAACATGACCCTGGATAATGACGACATTGTTTCGGTGATCAAGATTCTGGTTGAACTCAAGAACGGTCGCGGCGAGATCGACGATATCGACCACCTCGGCAACCGCCGGGTGCGTTCGGTTGGCGAGCTGGCAGAAAACCAGTTCCGAGCCGGACTGGTCCGCGTCGAGCGCGCCGTCAAGGAGCGCCTGTCCCAGGCCGAATCCGAGAACCTGATGCCGCACGACCTGATCAACGCCAAGCCGGTGTCAGGCGCGATCAAGGAGTTTTTCGGTTCGTCCCAGTTGTCGCAATTTATGGACCAGACCAACCCGCTGTCCGAGATCACCCACAAGCGTCGCGTTTCGGCGCTGGGCCCGGGCGGTCTGACCCGCGAGCGCGCCGGCTTCGAGGTGCGCGACGTGCATCCCACCCATTACGGCCGGGTGTGCCCGATTGAAACGCCGGAGGGCCCGAACATCGGCCTGATCAACTCCCTGGCGCTGTTCGCACGCACCAATGAATACGGCTTCCTGGAAACACCTTACCGCAAGGTGGTGGATGGTAAGGTCAGTGACCAGATTGATTATCTGTCGGCGATCGAAGAAGGCAAGTATGTGATCGCCCAGGCCAATGCCGACCTCGACAAGAGCGGCAAGTTCGTGCAGGACCTGGTGTCCTGCCGCCATCATAACGAATTCGCTCTGTCCACTCCGGACAAAGTGCAATATATGGACGTGGCGCCGTCGCAGATCGTCTCTGTGGCGGCCTCGCTGATTCCGTTCCTGGAGCACGACGATGCCAACCGCGCGCTGATGGGTTCCAACATGCAGCGCCAGGCGGTTCCCTGCCTGCGTGCCGAAAAGTCGCTGGTGGGCACCGGCATCGAGCGCACCGTGGCGGTGGATTCCGGCACCACAGTGCAGGCCCGCCGCGGCGGTGTTGTCGACCATGTCGACGCCGGCCGCATCGTGGTGCGGGTGCATGACGATGAGGCTCTCGCTGGCGAAGTGGGCGTGGATATCTACAACCTGATCAAGTACACCCGTTCCAATCAGAACACCAACATCAACCAGCGTCCGCTGGTGAAGGTGGGGGATGTGATCGCTGCGGGCGATGTGATCGCCGACGGCGCATCTACCGACATGGGCGAACTGGCGTTGGGCCAGAACATGCTGGTGGCGTTTATGCCGTGGAACGGCTACAACTTCGAGGATTCGATCCTGATCTCCGAGCGCGTGGTGGCGGATGATCGCTACACCTCGATCCACATCGAAGAACTGTCCGTTGTCGCACGCGACACCAAGCTCGGGCCGGAAGAGATTACCCGTGATATTTCCAACCTGTCCGAGCGTATGCTCGGCCGTCTCGATGAATCCGGCATCTGCTATATCGGTGCCGAAGTAGAGGCGGGCGACGTACTGGTGGGCAAGGTTACGCCCAAAGGCGAAACCCAGCTCACGCCGGAAGAGAAGCTCCTGCGCGCCATTTTCGGCGAGAAGGCGTCCGATGTGAAGGATACCTCCCTGCGCGTGCCGTCCGGCATGTCCGGCACGGTGATCGATGTGCAAGTATTCACTCGCGAGGGAATCGAGCGTGACGTGCGTGCACAGCAGATCGTCGACGATGAACTCAAGGGTTTCAAGAAGGATTTGGCTGACCAGATGCGCATCGTCGAGAACGATGCCTTCGGCCGGATAGAAAGGCTTCTTGTCGGCAAGACCGCCAACGGTGGGCCGAAGAAGCTGGCTAAAGGCAGCAAGGTCACCAAAACCTATTTGACTGAGGTCGAACGTCACTCGTGGTTCGATATCCGCCTTTCCGAGGAGGATGCCGCACGCCAGCTGGAGCAGTTGAAGGAGAGCCTGGCGCAGAAGCGGGTCGAATTCGATGCGATGTACGAAGAGAAAAAGAAAAAACTCACCAGTGGCGACGAGCTGCCGCCCGGCGTGCAGAAGATGGTCAAGGTCTACGTCGCGGTGAAGCGCCGCCTGCAACCCGGCGACAAGATGGCCGGTCGCCACGGTAACAAGGGTGTTATTTCCAAGATCGTTCCGATCGAGGACATGCCCTATACCGCCGACGGCATCCCGATGGACATCGTGCTCAACCCGCTGGGCGTGCCTTCGCGCATGAACGTGGGGCAGATCCTGGAAGTCCACCTGGGCTGGGCGGCCAAAGGTCTCGGGATCAAGATTGGCGACATGCTCAAGGCGCATGCCAAGATTCAGGATATGCGCAAGTTTCTCGGGAAAATCTACAACAGCAGCGGCAAGCATGAGGACATCGACTCCCTGTCCGACGACGAAGTGCTGACCCTGGCGCACAACCTGCAGGGCGGCGTGCCGTTCGCAACGCCGGTGTTCGACGGTGCGACCGAAGCTGAAATCAAGGACATGCTGGAGCTGGCGGGCTTGCCCCGTTCAGGCCAGATATTCCTGAGCGACGGACGCACCGGTGAAGCCTTTGAGCGTCCGGTCACGGTGGGCTATATGCACGTGCTCAAACTGCACCATCTGGTGGACGACAAGATGCACGCACGTTCCACCGGACCTTACAGTCTGGTCACGCAGCAACCTCTGGGTGGTAAAGCGCAGTTCGGTGGCCAGCGTTTCGGCGAGATGGAAGTGTGGGCGCTTGAAGCTTATGGCGCCGCGTACATCCTCCAAGAGATGCTGACCGTGAAGTCGGACGACGTCAGCGGACGCACCAAGATTTACGAGAACATCGTCAAGGGCGAACACAAGATCGACGCCGGCATGCCGGAATCCTTCAATGTGCTGGTCAAGGAAATCCGCTCGCTGGCCATTGATATCGACTTGGAACGCTATTGATTTGGTAGTGAGGAGTGAGGCGAGAGGAGTGAAGCGTGCGGTTCGCACACTTCAGTTCCTCGCCCCTCACTCCTAAACCCTCACTGGAGGAACGACATGAAAGCACTGCTCGATTTATTTAAACAGGTTACCCAGGAAGAAGAATTCGAAGCGATCAAGATCGCTCTGGCTTCTCCGGAGAAAATCCGCTCCTGGTCCTACGGTGAAGTAAAGAAGCCGGAGACCATCAACTATCGCACTTTCAAGCCGGAGCGCGATGGCCTGTTTTGCGCCAAGATTTTTGGACCGATCAAGGACTATGAGTGTCTTTGCGGCAAGTACAAACGCCTCAAGCATCGCGGTGTGATCTGCGAGAAATGCGGCGTCGAAGTGACCCAGTCCAAAGTTCGCCGCGAGCGCATGGCTCACATTGAGCTGGCCTCCCCGGTAGCCCATATCTGGTTCCTCAAGTCGCTGCCCTCGCGGCTCGGCATGGTGCTGGACGTGGCGCTGCGCGACATCGAGCGGGTGCTGTACTTCGAAGCTTACGTGGTGACCAATCCGGGCATGACGCCGCTCAATCGAGCCCAGTTGTTGACCGAGGACGACTACCTGGCCAAAGTGGAAGAATACGGCGACGAATTCCACGCCTGCATGGGTGCGGAAGGCGTGCGCGAGCTGTTGCGCACCCTTAACATCGAGGCTGAGGTCGAGAAGCTGCGCAAGGATTTGTCCGAAACCGGTTCCGACACCAAGATCAAGAAGCTTGCCAAGCGCCTCAAGGTGCTGGAGGCATTCCAGAAATCCGGCATCAAGCCGGAGTGGATGATCCTGGAAGTGCTGCCGGTGCTGCCGCCGGAACTCCGTCCGCTGGTGCCGCTGGATGGCGGCCGCTTCGCGACCTCCGACCTGAATGACCTGTACCGTCGCGTAATCAACCGCAACAACCGCCTGAAGCGCCTGCTGGAGCTGAAAGCGCCTGAAATTATCGTGCGCAACGAGAAACGGATGCTGCAGGAATCAGTGGATTCCCTGCTCGACAACGGTCGTCGTGGCAAGGCCATGACCGGCGCCAACAAGCGTCCATTGAAGTCGCTCGCCGACATGATCAAGGGCAAAGGCGGTCGCTTCCGCCAAAACCTGCTGGGCAAGCGCGTCGATTACTCCGGCCGTTCCGTGATCGTGGTCGGTCCGCAGCTCAAATTGCATCAGTGCGGTCTGCCCAAGAAAATGGCGCTGGAGCTGTTCAAGCCCTTCATTTTCCACAAGCTGGAAGTGCTCGGCCTGGCCACGACCATCAAGGCGGCCAAGCGCATGGTGGAAGATGAGATTCCGGAAGTCTGGGACATCCTGGAAGACGTAATCCGCGAGCATCCGGTCATGCTGAACCGCGCGCCGACTCTGCATCGTCTCGGTATCCAGGCATTTGAACCGGTGCTGATCGAGGGCAAGGCAATCCAGTTGCATCCGCTGGTTTGCGCGGCGTTCAACGCCGACTTCGACGGCGACCAGATGGCCGTGCACGTGCCGCTGTCGCTGGAAGCCCAGATCGAGGCGCGTACCTTGATGCTGGCCTCCAATAACGTGTTGTCGCCCGCCAACGGCGAGCCGATCATCGTGCCATCGCAGGATATCGTGCTGGGTCTGTATTACATGACCCGCGAAAAGATCAATGCCAAGGGCGAAGGTACGCTGTTCGGCACGATCAGCGAGATCTCGCGTGCCTATGAGTCGCGCCAGGTCGAATTGCATGCCAAGGTCACTGCGCGCATCAAGGAATACGAGCTGGATGAGGAAGGCAACAAGCGCGAAAAAATCACGCGTTACGAGACCACGGTCGGCCGGGCTTTGCTGTCCGAGATTCTGCCCGTTGGATTGCCGTTCCCTCTGATCAACAAGGCGCTGAAGAAGAAAGAAATTTCCAAGCTGATTAACGCCAGCTTCCGTCGCTGCGGCCTGCGCGAAACCGTGATTTTCGCCGACAAGCTGATGTATACGGGTTTCGCATACGCGGCTCGCGCCGGCATTTCGATCTGCGTCGACGACATGCTGGTGCCGACGGAGAAGGAACAGCTGATCGGCGCTTCCGAGAAAGAGGTCAAGGAAATCGAGGCGCAGTACACCTCCGGCCTGGTGACTCAGGGTGAGCGCTACAACAAGGTGGTGGATATCTGGGGCCGTTGCGGCGACCAAGTGGCCAAGGCCATGATGAACCAGCTCGGCACCGAGCCGGTAGTCAACCGGGATGGTAAGACGGTCACCCAGGAGTCATTCAACTCGATTTACATGATGGCTGATTCCGGCGCTCGCGGCTCCGCGGCGCAGATTCGCCAGTTGGCCGGTATGCGGGGTCTGATGGCCAAGCCTGACGGCTCGATCATCGAGACCCCGATTACGGCAAACTTTCGCGAGGGTTTGAATGTTCTGCAGTACTTCATCTCTACTCACGGCGCACGTAAAGGTTTGGCCGACACCGCGCTGAAGACCGCGAACTCCGGCTACCTCACCCGCCGTCTGGTGGACGTGACCCAGGATCTGGTGGTCACCGAGAACGATTGCGGCACTGCCGAAGGCATGGCGCTGAAGGCGCTGGTCGAAGGCGGCGAAGTGGTCGAGCCGTTGCGTGAGCGTATCCTCGGCCGCACCACTGCGGTGGATGTGGTTAACCCGGAGACCAGCGAGACCGTTTACGAGGCTGGCACGTTGCTGGACGAAGATGCGGTGGAAGCGATCGAGCAGATGGGCATCGACGAAGTCAAGGTGCGCACCCCGCTGACCTGCGAAACCCGCTACGGCTTGTGTGCCAAGTGCTACGGCCGCGACCTCGGGCGCGGCTACGAGGTGAACGTGGGCGAGGCAGTCGGTGTGATCGCTGCGCAGTCCATCGGCGAACCGGGTACCCAGCTGACCATGCGTACCTTCCACATCGGCGGTGCGGCATCCCGTGCGGCAGCAGCAAGCCAGGTCGAGATCAAATCCAACGGCCTAGCGCGCTTTGCCTCAGGCATGCGCTACGTGACCAACGCCAAGAACGAACAGATCGTGATTTCGCGCAGTGGCGAAGTGATCATCACCGACGACAACGGCCGCGAGCGCGAGCGCCAGAAGATCCCTTACGGCTCTACCCTGCTGGCGTCGGACGGCTCTGTCGCCAAGGCTGGCCAGGTGCTGGCGACCTGGGATCCGCATACCCGCCCGATCATTACCGAATACGCGGGAACGGCGCGCTTCGACAACGTTGAAGAAGGCGTTACCGTGGCCAAGCAGCTCGACGATGTGACGGGCTTGTCCTCTCTGGTTGTGATCGATCCCAAGCGCCGCGGCACCACCCAGTTCAAGGGCTTGCGTCCGGCGGTCAAGCTGCTGGATGACAGCGGTCAGGAAATCAAGATCGCCGGCACCGACCTGCCGGTTAACATCACTTTCCAGCTGGGCTCGATCATTACAGTGAAGGACGGTCAGATGGTCAACGTCGGCGACGTGCTGGCGCGGATCCCTCAGGAAACCTCCAAGACCCGCGACATTACAGGGGGTCTGCCGCGCGTGGCGGAACTGTTCGAAGCACGTTCGCCGAAGGATGCCGGCTTGCTGGCTGAAGTTACCGGCATCGTGTCGTTCGGCAAGGACACCAAGGGCAAGCAGCGTCTGGTGATCACCGATCTGGACGGTGTCCCCCACGAATATCTGATTACGAAGGACAAGCACGTCACCGCTCACGACGGTCAGGTGGTGAACAAGGGCGAAAGTATCGTCGACGGCCCGGCTGATCCGCATGATATCCTGCGGTTGCGGGGGGTCGAGGCGCTGGCACGCTACATTACCGATGAAGTACAGGACGTGTACCGCCTCCAAGGTGTGAAGATCAACGACAAGCACATCGAAGTGATCGTGCGCCAGATGCTGCGCCGCGTGACCGTGGTGGACCCGGGCGAGACCCGCTTCATCCAGGGCGAGCAGGTGGAGCGCGCCGACGTGCTGGCGGAGAACGAGAAAATGGTGGCCGAGGGGAAAGAGCCGGCTGTTTACGAGTACATGTTGCTGGGCATCACCAAAGCGTCGCTGTCTACTGATTCGTTCATCTCCGCCGCTTCCTTCCAGGAAACGACGCGCGTGCTGACTGAAGCGGCGATCATGGGCAAACGGGACGAGTTGCGTGGCCTGAAAGAGAACGTCATCGTTGGCCGCCTGATTCCGGCGGGTACTGGCTTGGCCTTCCACACCGCTCGCCGCAGGCAGAAGTCGGGCCAAGGTTTGGTGATGGGCGCAGAGGCGATCGAAGAGTCGCCGGCCGCACCGGAAGGCAGTGAGCTTTCGACCTGAGGTATCCCCCATGCGGTGAAATAACCGCATGGGGAGCTTGACATTTGGTCAGGGAGAAAATAGAATCCACAGTCTTTTTAGCAGCGGCTAAATTCCTGCGCCGGATTCCTTATGGGCGCTGTGCATATATTTGGGACGGCAACCGTTGCCGTCCCCGTTATTTTTTAGGAATGGATTATTAATGCCAACGATTAACCAGTTAGTGCGTAAACCGCGCGAGCCCAAGCCTGTCAAGAGCAAAGTGCCTGCGCTGGAAGGTGGCCCGCAGAAGCGCGGCGTCTGTACTCGCGTCTACACCACGACGCCGAAAAAGCCGAACTCGGCGTTGCGTAAAGTGGCACGTGTGCGCCTTACCAACGGCTTCGAGGTGTCCAGCTACATCGGCGGTGAAGGCCATAACCTGCAGGAGCACTCGGTGGTGCTGATCCGTGGCGGCCGTGTTAAGGACTTGCCTGGTGTGCGTTACCATACAGTGCGCGGCAGCCTGGATACCGCTGGCGTGAAAGATCGTAAACAGAGTCGTTCCAAGTACGGCACCAAGCGCCCGAAGGCGGCTTAAACCAATTTAAAAGCTAATTTATAAAGATAGCTCCGAGGTAATTATGCCAAGACGTAGAGAAGTTCCCAAGCGTGAAGTCCTGCCTGATCCGAAATTCGGCAGTGCGGAAATTTCCAAGTTCGTAAATGTGTTGATGACGGCAGGTAAAAAGGCCGTTGCTGAGCGGATTATTTACGGCGCTTTGGAGCAGATTGAGAAGAAAAGCGGCAAGAACCCGCTTGAAGTGTTTACTCAAGCGCTGGGGAATGTGCGTCCTTCCGTTGAAGTGAAGAGCCGCCGGGTCGGTGGTGCCAACTACCAGGTTCCGGTTGAAGTTCGCCCGGTTCGCCGCACTGCTCTGGCGATGCGCTGGATCAAGGATGCGGCACGCAAGCGTGGCGAGAAGTCGATGGGCTTCCGCCTGGCTGGCGAATTGCTGGACGCCGCTGAAGGTCGCGGTTCCGCGATGAAAAAGCGTGATGAAATACACCGTATGGCCGAAGCCAACAAGGCGTTCGCACATTACAGGTTCTAATTTAGCCACAGAGAACACGGAGGTTACGGGCTCAGGCTGGCTGTTTTCTCCATGTTCTCTGTGAACTCTATGGCAATAAGGCTTTAGTAAAGGTTTTAACTGTGGCACGTAAAACACCCATTGAACGATATCGCAACATCGGCATCAGCGCGCATATTGACGCCGGCAAAACCACCGCGACCGAGCGGGTGCTGTTTTACACCGGTGTATCGCACAAGATCGGTGAAGTGCATGATGGCGCAGCCACCATGGACTGGATGGAGCAGGAGCAGGAGCGCGGGATTACCATTACCTCCGCAGCGACGACCTGTTTCTGGAAGGGGATGGACAACAATTACCCCGAGCATCGCATCAATATCATCGACACGCCGGGCCACGTTGACTTCACTATCGAAGTGGAGCGCTCGATGCGCGTGCTGGACGGCGCCTGCATGGTGTACTGCGCGGTAGGCGGTGTGCAGCCCCAGTCTGAAACCGTGTGGCGTCAGGCTAACAAGTACGGTGTGCCGCGCCTGGCCTTCGTTAACAAGATGGACCGTTCCGGCGCCAACTTCTTCAAGGTTTACGACCAGATGAAGAGCCGTCTGAAAGCTAACCCGGTGCCGTTGCAGGTGCCAATCGGGGCGGAAGACAAATTCGAAGGCGTCGTCGACTTGGTTCGCATGAAGGCGATTTACTGGGATGAAGCCTCCCAGGGCATGAAATTCGACCTGCGCGATATTCCGGCCGACCTCCTGGCGATCGCCCAGGAGTGGCGCGAAAAGATGGTGGAGAGCGCCGCCGAGGCGTCCGAAGAGTTGATGAACAAATACCTCGAAGAGGGTGATTTGTCGGAAGCTGAAATCAAGCGCGGCCTGCGTCAACGCACGATTGCGGGCGAAATCGTACCGATGCTGTGCGGTTCCGCATTCAAGAACAAGGGCGTGCAGGCGATGCTGGACGCCGTGATCGACTACATGCCGGCACCGACTGATATTAAGCCGGTGGAAGGCGAGCTGGAAAATGGGGAGCGTGGCAGTCGCAAGGCGAGCGACGATGAGCCGTTTGCCGGACTGGCGTTCAAGATTATGACCGATCCTTTTGTCGGTCAGCTGATTTTCTTCCGCGTCTATTCCGGCATGGTGAAAACTGGCGACACCATCTACAACCCGATCAAGGGAAAGAAAGAGCGCATCGGCCGAATTCTGCAGATGCACGCTAATCAGCGCGAAGAACTCAAGGAAGTGTACGCGGGTGATATCGCGGCGGCAGTGGGCCTCAAGGAGGCGACCACGGGCGATACGCTGTGCGACCTGAACAAAACGATCATCCTGGAACGCATGATATTCCCTGAGCCAGTGATTCACGTCGCCGTGGAACCCAAGACCAAGGCTGACCAGGAGAAAATGGGCCTGGCTCTTAATCGTCTGGCGCAGGAAGATCCATCGTTCCGCGTGCGCACCGACGAAGAAACCAATCAAACCATCATTTCCGGCATGGGTGAGTTGCATCTGGAAATTCTGGTCGACCGCATGCGCCGCGAATTCGGCGTCGAGGCCAACGTGGGTGCGCCGCAAGTGGCTTACCGCGAGGCGATCAGGAAAGAAGTCGAAGTCGAAGGCAAATTCGTCAAGCAGTCCGGTGGTCGTGGCCAGTATGGTCACGTCTGGATCAAGATGGGCCCGAACGAAGCGGGCAAGGGCTTTGAGTTCATCGATGCCGTCAAGGGCGGGACTGTGCCGCGTGAATATATTCCCGCAGTGGAAAAGGGTTTGCGCGAAACCTTGCCGAATGGTGTGCTCGCCGGATTCCCGGTGGTGGACGTGAAAGTGACGTTGTTCGACGGTTCTTACCATGACGTCGATTCCAACGAAAACGCCTTCAAGATGGCGGCTTCGATGGCGTTCAAGGATGGTATGCGCAAAGCCAGCCCGGTGCTGCTTGAGCCGATGATGGCGGTGGAAGTCGAAATGCCGGAAGAAAAAATGGGCGACGTGATGGGCGATCTTTCCTCCCGTCGCGGCATGATCCAGGGCATGGATGACATGGCTGGCGGCGGCAAGTCCATCAAGGCCGAAGTGCCTTTGGCTGAAATGTTCGGCTATTCCACCACGCTCCGTTCGCTGACTCAGGGTCGTGCAACGTATACCATGGAATTCAAGCATTACGCAGAGGCGCCGAAGAATGTCGCCGAAGCAATTATTAACAAGAAATAATCGTTCTTTGAGATAGAGGGAAGTCATCATGGCAAAAGGCAAATTTGAGCGGACGAAGCCGCACGTAAACGTGGGCACGATTGGTCACGTGGATCACGGCAAGACGACGCTGACGGCGGCGATCACCACGATCTTGTCGAAGAAGTTTGGCGGCGAA
>NZ_DATKTK010000034.1:0-18492 GCF_035531155.1 Sulfuricella sp.
CCGTCATGCGCTTGGCGCTCCACTTGGAGATGGCGAGCGAGATCAAGGAACCGCCCATGCCCATTACGGCGGCGAAAATCAGCAGGCTGCCGAGATTCAGCCCCGCTTCGGTAAGGTAAGGCTCTACTCCCAGCAGCCGCATGGTGATTGAGAGCACCAGAACGATGGCCAGGTTGGTGGCGAGAAAAAGAATAATGCGTTTCATGATTCAGTCTCCAGGGTGTTCATGTAGCCTATTGGAAAAGTGGCGGTTCAGTCCGCTTCCGGCGAGAATAAATATGGACGCTGGCCCGCCACATGCTCGCGCTTGCGATCGAGACAGCGCGCCACGGACCGACTGGCGCGGTCGGCGGCACGGTCGATGGCAACGTAGAGATCGCTCTCGACGTCTTCGATGACCACATCGGGAAGGCTTTCCAGCGCCACCACAATACTGCAGCGCTTGTCCGCCCCGCCGCGCGGGCCGTTGATGTCGGACAGACGCATTTCAACGCGCCGGATGTGGTCGCTGGCGTGGGTCAGGCCGAAGCGCAGCCGATACTCGGCGTGATCGCGCAAAGCATCAGTGAGAGTGAAGCCCTGTGACTGGATGTGAATCTGCATGGCGCTTTCCTTCTTCATTTGGAATACGGAAAAGTATATCGATCACTTGCAATTCCATAAAGTCGAATATAATTGACATATCATTCGAAAATTACGAACCTAACCGGGCATGACGCTCGCACCATGCCCGGCTTCCCTCACCCCTGCCCTCTCCCAAAAGGAGAGGGGGACGAGGTATGCGTCTGCGACGCATTTTTGAGGTAAAGCGCATGGGCACGCTGAATTACAAGCATCTTCACTATCTCTGGGCGGTGGCCAAGGCCGGCAGCGTGACCCGCGCCAGCGAGCGGCTGCACCTGACGCCGCAAACCATTAGCGGCCACCCCTATGTCTTGAGAGTGGCAGCGAGGCGTATTACGCAGGGGAAGACAGATGAGCGCCACGCTTTAGTGCGCCTTGGCCTCCATCAGCCGGTTGGTATAGGCCATGGCCATCGCCGACAGCACGAAGGTCATATGGATGATGACCTGCCACATCATGGTCTGCTGGCTCAAGTTGGGCGCCTCGATAAAGGTCTTCAGCAGGTGGATGGAGGAAATACCGATCAGCGCCATGGACAGCTTGACCTTCATGGTGCCGGCGTTGACGTGCTCCAGCCATTCCGGCTGATCGGGATTACCATCCAGATACAGGCGCGACACAAAGGTTTCGTAGCCGCCGACGATGACCATCAGCAACAGGTTGGCGATCATGACCACGTCGATCAGGCCCAGCACGACCAACATGATTTGGGTTTCCGTAACGGTCTTGGTGTGCTGGACCAGGTGCATCAGCTCGACGCCGAAATGGTAGACATACACCGCTTGCGCGATGATGAGCCCGAGATAGAGTGGTGCTTGCAGCCAGCGGCTGGAGAACACGACCCTTGCCATCAGTTTGAGGATGCTATTTTGATGCTTGATTTCCATAGATTTCCTTCGTTATTTCATACTTGTCACGGATTGCGCCAAATGGCGCCGCCATTCATCATTTTGAACATGGAGTATATTGATCATTTGCAGTTCCATAAAGTCGAATATAATTGATATCTACTTCGAATATTACGAACTGGATGGCGCATGGGCACGTTGAATTACAAGCATCTTCACTATTTCTGGGCTGTGGCCAAGGCCGGCAGCGTGACCCGCGCCAGCGAGCGGCTGCACCTGACGCCGCAGACCATCAGCGGCCAGCTGAGCCTGTTCGAGGAAGTCTTGGGCGAAGCGCTGTTCAATCGCAGCGGGCGGCAATTCGAGCTGACCGAGGCGGGCCGGATGGTGCTGAGTTATGCCGATGAAATCTTTTCGCTCGGCCAGGAATTGGAAGAGACATTGCATCACCGCCCCACCGATCGGCCCCTGCAATTCAGGGTGGGCGTCACCGACGCGGTGCCCAAGGCCGTTGCCTATCAGCTGCTGGAACCGGCGATGCAGGTTGAGCCACCGCCGCGCATCATTTGCCGGGAAGGGAAAGTCGCCGACCTGCTGGCGGAACTGGCGGTGCACCGGCTCGACATCGTGATCGCCGACAGCCCCATGCCGCGCACAGTTGACGTGCGGGGCTTCAGCCACCTGCTCGGGGAATGCGGCCTCACCTTCTTTGCCACAGCAGAGCTGGCGCAGCAGCACCCGGCGCCGTTCCCGCAATGTCTGGACGGGGCGCCCATGCTCCTGCCGGGCGAGGACGTCGCGGTGCGATCCAGGCTGACGCGCTGGTTCAGCGATAACCGGATTCGGCCGCGCATCACCGGCGAATTCGACGATGGCGCCTTGATGACCGCCTTCGGTCAGGCCGGGGTAGGCATGTTCGCCGCCCCTACTACCATTGCGGAACAGGTCATGCGGCAACACGAAGTCGTCAGCATCGGCGCCACCGAAGAAGTGATCGAGCAGTTCTACGCCATCTCGGTGGAGCGCAAGCTCACCCACCCGGCAGTGGTCGCCATCAGCCGTGCTGCGCGGCAGGAACTGTTCATCAAACGGCGGCCGGGGGAGCCCGCTTCAGGCTAGCAGCGTGTCGCTCACGGCCTCACGGGGAATCATTCCCGTTCCCTGGGTATCCAACTGATTATCTGCACCGCCGGATCTGGCTGCAGCGTGACGTGTTCGATGCCAAAACGCGCATGCAGCAGCTTGCGGCTCTCTGCCAGTATGCCCTCCCAGCGCGCCAGATCCGCGACGGTCAAATGAGCGGAAAGCATGATTTCTTCCGAAGCGACGCTCCACACATGCAGGTCATGCACCGAAATCACGCCGGGAATACAGGCCATCTCTTGTCCGATTTCTTCCAGCGACAAATGTAGCGGCACGCCTTCCATGATCCCGTGCAGCGCCTGGCGCAACAGGCGCAGGCTGGAAACCAGGATCAGCGCGCCGATGGCCAGCGACAGCAGCGGGTCGATGGGTGTCCAACCGGTAAAAACGATCACCACTCCGGCGATCAGCGCCGCCACCGAACCCAGCAGGTCGCCTACGACGTGCAGCAGCGCGGCGCGGGTGTTGAGGTTTTGCTCGCCCCGGAAGAGCATCCACGCCACCCCGATATTGATCAGCAACCCCAGCGCGGCGGTGAGCGACACCGCCTCGCCCTGCACCGCCTGGGGAGTTTGCCAGCGCTGCACGGCGGAAACGGAAATCCACGTCACCAGCACCAGCAAGCCGAGGCTGTTGACTAGGGCGGCGAGAAACTCCGCCCGCCCCAGGCCGTAACTGTGGAGCTGCGAAACAGGCCGCCGGCTGACCCAGCTGGCGGCGGCGGCAATCACCAGCGCCCCGGCATCGTTGACCATGTGCCCGGCATCGGCCACCAGCGCCAGCGAACCCGCCCACCAGCCGACGCCCGCCTCCACGGCGGCGTAAACCAGCGTCAGCGCCACGGCAAACCACATTAACCGGCCAGCGGTTTCGCCGTGATCGTGATGATGATCGTGATTGTGTACTGCACTCATGCGTTTTTTCCTCGGGTCATCCATGCGGCAATCCAGGTGATGGCCACGGCGATGCCCAGCAAACCGAACGCCACAGTCAGCTTATTCAGCCATTCCGGCGCGACCAGCAGTAGTGTGCCCAGTTCCAGCATCATGGAGCCGGAGAGCAGCTTGAGCAGCCTGCCCTCGCGTTCCGTCAGCTTGCGCGCGCCCATGCTGCGTACGAAGACCAGCACGATGAGACCCAGCGGCACCACGTAGATCAGGTTGTACAGAGCCAGATAGAGGTAGTACCCGGCGGGCGGCAACTCGCTCAGGGTGAGCAATCGGGTATAGACCATGGGAAAACCCGCGGTGCACAGCAGCTCGTAGAAATTGGCGGCAATCGCCAGGAACACCGTCGCCGCGACCATCGCCGGCAGATTGTCGACAGAAAGGATGGCGCGGGCACGGCGGTAAATATCCGGTTTGCGCGATTCCGGGATGGACAGGGTCAACCCCTGCTCGAAGGCGAAGAAATCCTTGACGTTGACGACGCCGACAAACACCGCCACCGCCCCCGCAGCCAAGGTCACCCAGGCGAGGTTGCCGAGCACCTGGAACAGGTTGAGCCAGGCCGCCATGAAGGCGAAATACATCAGTCCGGAGAACAGCACGAAAATGCCGCCGATGACGAGCATGCGCTCCCGGTTTTTCTGGTGCGCAAGCAGGGAAAGGAGGAACAGCAGTACGAAGAAGGCACAGGGGTTGAAGGCATCCAGACCGGCGATGGCGACAGTCAGCAAGGGCAGGGAGAAATGCTGCGGATCCACCTCGCCCAGGATGGGCACGCTGAGCTTGCCGGCCGAAAGACCGGCAACCACGCTACCCGCGAGGAGGCGGGCATGGCATTCATCCAGTCGCCACGCAATCTCCGCGCCCGTAGTTTCGGCCTTGTCCCAGCCCACATGCATTTCGCCGCAAAACAGCAGGGCCGGCACGGATACCGCCTCCTGCCCGAGTTGCGCCGCCATCGTTTGATACTGGCGGGCATGCTCGGGATGACCGTTCAGCTCCATGGAATGCAGCGCCACCCAGGGGCGCGTGGCGGGAATGGCCTCGACGAAGGGCCGTGCCTCCTGGCAATGAGAGCAGGTGGTGGTCCAGAAGTAATAGAGTTGCAGCTGGGGCTGGCCGTCCGGACCGGGTTTGACCCAGAGATCATCAGACTGAGCCGCGACCGGCATTATCCAGAGCAGAGTCAGGGCGAGCATCGCCAGTAGGCGCGACCAGGTCATGGCACGGCCATCAATAAGCAAAGCGGCTCCTCATTTCATCCAGGTTCAGCTCTTGCAGAATCTGCTCCAGCCGGTCCTGGGCATTCTTTCTCGGCGCGTCCTTGAAGCTGGCGACAATCAGCTCGTTTTTCATGGAATGCTCCCAGCCGACCAGCTCGGTCACCGTCACCTGGTAGCCGTGAGATTCAAGCAGCAGACAGCGCAGGACATTGGTGATGAGGCTACCGAATTCCCGGGTGTGGATGGGGTGGCGCCAGATCTCGGACAGGGGTGTTTTCGAGAACGAGTCATTTTTGTTCTTGCGCAGCACCCCAGCCAGCTCCGCCTGACAGCAGGGCACCAGCACGATGAATTTGGCCTTCTTCTGCAAGGCGAACCGGATCGCGTCATCCGTCGCCGTATCGCAGGCGTGCAGCGCCGTCACCACGTCGATGTTTTCCGGCAATTCAGCCGAGGTCGTCGAGGCTTCTACCGACAGGTTGAGGAAGGTCATGCGCCCGAAATCCAGCCGTTCGGCCAGCTCGCGGGATTTGATGACCAGCTCCTCACGGGTTTCGATGCCGTAGATGTGCCCGGCCGCCAGCTCCCTGAAGAACAGGTCGTAAAGGATGAAGCCCAGATAGGACTTACCCGCGCCATGGTCGGCCAGGGTCAGGTTTTCATTCCCGGCCAGCACTTCTTTCAGCAATGGCTCAATGAAGTTGAACAGGTGATAAACCTGTTTCAGTTTGCGCCGGCTGTCCTGATTGAGCTTTCCATCCCGCGTTAAAATATGCAGCTCTTTGAGAAGCTCGATGGATTGACCGGGCTTGATTTCGGGGATGAGATTCACGATGGCTTCCTGATGGGCGGATAGGGCCATTTTAACGTTTTCAGCGCCTTGCGTCCTGCTCATCGTCGTGCACTGCATTATCTCGCCACAAACAGCGCCCTCCCCTTCAAGGCTAAATGTATGCACACATCTCGCACGATCGCCATTCCGGCGAAAGCCGGAATCCAGGAACGTGCGCCAATACTGGATTCCGGCTTTCGCCGGAATGACGGCACTGATTTGGATGTTGTCACATATCTGTTTGAATATGAAAGCGTTGCCGCAATTCGGGCACCAGCTTCGCCCGAATCTCATCACGCACCTTGACGAAGCTTTCCATCGGTTCGCCGTGGGGGTCGTGGAAAGGCATGTGAATCGAGGGAATAGGCTTGGGGAAAACCGGGCAGGCTTCCCTGGCGTTGTCGCACACTGTCACCACCAGGTCGATGTCCTCGTTCATCACCGCATCCACGTCCTTGGGGTAAAGTCCTTCGGTGGCCATGCCGCCCAGATTCAGCGCCTCGATGGCGCCATCCGCCACCTTGGGCTGGGGCCTGGTGCCGGCGGACAGCGCACGCACGTCCGGGCCGAGGTCGTGATTGACCAGGACTTCGGCCATCTGGCTGCGGCAGGAGTTGCCGGTACACAGGATCAATACGGTTTTGGCCATGCGCTTACTCCTTGCCGCAGCAGCCGCAGCAGGATTCCTTTCCGCCCAGCCATTCCTCGATCTTGGCCTTGCTCGGCACACCGCCGGCATGCACCACCTTGCCGTCGATCACCACGCCAGGGGTGGACATGACGCCATAACCGAGAATGGCAGCCATATCCTCGACTTTCTCCAGTTTGACTTCGACTCCTTTGGCGAGCGCCGCTTCCTCGATCAGCTTGAGGGTGGTTTTACAGTTGGCACAGCCGGTGCCCAGTACCTTGATGTTCTTCATTTTCCAGCTCCTTGTTAAAAATTGTTTTAAGGCTTGACCGCCTCGATATGGGCGGAAACCACGAATTCCTCGATTTTCCTTCCCGGCGCCCAGTCGCGGATGAAAGCGCGGCTCTCGTCCTTCGGCGTGATGCGCACCTGATCGAACCCGACGCTCTTCATCATCTCCTCCAGTTCCTCGATCAGCGATGCCCCCGCCATGCAGCCGGTATACAGCGCCAAATCGCGCCTCGCCTCCTCAGGCAGCTCTGCCGTCGCAACGATGTCCGAAATGGCCAAGCGGCCGCCCGGTTTCAGGGCACGAAAAGCATCGCGGAACACTTGAGGCTTGTCCGGCGAGAGGTTTATCACACAGTTGGAAATGATCACGTCCACCGTGCCATCGGCCACTGGCAGATGCTCAATCTCGCCGAGGCGGAATTCGGTGTTGGCATAGCCGCCCTTGACCGCGTTGGCTCGCGCCTTGGACAGCATGTCCGGCGTCATGTCCACGCCGATGACCCGCCCGCTATCGCCCACCTGGCGTGCCGCGAGGAAGCAATCGAAGCCTGCCCCGCTGCCCAGATCCAGCACCGTCTCGCCGGGTTTCAGCGCGGCGATGGCCTGGGGATTGCCGCAGCCCAGCCCGAGGTTGGCGCCTTCCGGCACCGCGCTTACTTCGCTTTCGCTGTAGCCGATGCCACGCGACAGGATGTCCGCGGCCGGCAATTCGGTCGGGGTGCAGCAAGCTGGCCCACAACCGCAACCGGATTCGGCGCGAGCTACCGCGCCATAGTTTTCACGAACTGCCTGGCGTATTTCGTCATGCTTAACATCATTCATTTCATCCACCTCTCAACAACAGGATTGACCGGATTTCGTCGGCGAGCAGCAAGCGCCTTGTGCGATGCCGATAGCAGACAGACTGGCATTGGCATTCTCCTTGCGGCACGCTTCGTCGAAACTGGTGTCCAGCGACTGCGCCGCCTCATCGCGGATGTGGCGGGCGATTTCAACCACCGCCTCAATCTGCTCCTGCGCCACGCCGTACTGTTTCAGCTTGTCCACCTGGCACAGGCCCTGTTTGGGGTGGTTGGCGGCAATGTTGGCGGCCAGTGAAACTAGGGCCACGATGGAAGGATGCAAATCCGTGCTCATATAAAACCTCTCAATTGATTGAACAACATGCCGACGATGACGAAGGCAATAGTGAGATAGCCGGCGAACAGCGCCAGCAGCTGCACTTTCACCACTTTTTTCAGGATGATCATTTCCGGCAGCGACAGCGCGGTGACCGCCATCATGAAGGCCAGCACCGTGCCGATAGGTACACCCTTGCCGAGCAGCACTTCGGCAATGGGGATAATGCCGACCGCATCGGAATACAGCGGCACGCCGATCAGCACCGCACCGATGACCGACAACAGGCCGCCATCCCCCGCCACGCTGGCAACCATTTCGGCAGGCACGTAGCCGTGGATGAAGGAGCCCACCCCCACGCCGATGAACACAAATTTCCAGATGCGGCCGACGATTTCCCTGACCTGCCCTAGGGCGTATTCATGGCGGGCACGCAGGGACTTGTCCTCTTCGACCTGCGCCGCCTCCCCCATGTGGATTTTCCAGACATAGTCCTCGACCCAGCGTTCCGGCTTGAAGCGCTCCAGCACAAAGCCGCCGACGAGAGCAACGGTCAGCCCGGTGAGCACATACAGCACGGTGAATTTCCAGCCGATCACCGAAGCCAGCACCACCACCGCCACCTCGTTGATCATCGGGCTGGCGATCAGAAAAGAGAGCGTCACGCCGAGCGGAATGCCGGCCTCGACAAAGCCGATGAAGAGTGGAATGGATGAGCAGGAACAGAACGGCGTGACCGCGCCCAGCCCCACCGCCATGAAGCGGCTTTGCAGGTTGCCTCGGTTGCGGATGAACTCGCGCACTTTCTCGGGCTTGAGCAGCGCGCGCAGCAGACCCATCAGATAGATCACCAGGGTCAGCAGCACCAGGATCTTGGTCACGTCCATCACGAAGAAATGGGCTGCGTCTCCGAAAGGCGTGCCTTTCAGCCCGGCGAGGTCGTAGATCAGCCAGGTGGCGAGAGCGTCAAACATGCTTGCTTCCTCCACAACAGGCGCTACCCGCGCCCTCCTGCTGCACAGGCGGACAGGGCACGCTGCCATAGGAGCAAAACACGCAGCAGTCGCCGGCCTTGGGTTTCAACAGCGTCCCGCAGCCCTTGCATTCGTAGAACCACTGACAGGCATCCGTGGGCATGGTTTCCGTTTCCACATGGCCACAGAGGGGGCAGGTCAAAACCGACTGGGGGATCATATTTTCGCTCCTTTTTCGTACCAGGTTTTGGAACCGTTCACGATACGCACTACTGATAGCATCACCGGCACCTCGATCAGCACTCCCACCACCGTGGCCAGAGCCGCGCCAGACTCGAAACCGTAGAGCGAAATCGCCGCCGCCACTGCCAGCTCGAAGAAATTGCTGGCGCCGATCAGCGCCGAGGGGCCGGCCACGCTATGGGCCTCCCCAACAGCTCGGTTGAGCCAGTAGGCGAGCATGGAATTGAAATACACCTGGATCAGGATCGGCACCGCCAGCAACAGAATGATCAGAGGCTGATCGAGAATGGCCTTGCCCTGGAAGGCGAACAACAGCACCAGGGTGGCGAGCAGAGCAGAAATTCCGACCGGGTGCAGGCGGGCCATCACGGCATCCAGCACACCCTTGCTCAACAGCACCCGGCGCAAGGCTTGAGCAATGGCGAGCGGAATGACGATATACATCACCACCGACAGGAACAGGGTATCCCATGGCACGGTGATGGAAGCCACGCCCAGCAGCAGGCCGACAAGGGGCGCGAAAGCGAACACCATGATGGTGTCGTTAAGGGCCACCTGGGACAGGGTAAACAGTGGGTCGCCCTTGGTCAGGCTGCTCCACACGAACACCATGGCCGTGCAGGGCGCAGCTGCCAGCAGGATCAACCCGGCGATATAGCTGTCGATTTGTTCCGCAGGCAGATAGGGGGCAAACAGAATGCGGATAAAAATCCAGGCCAGCAGCGCCATGGAAAACGGCTTTACCCCCCAGTTGATGAACAGGGTGACGCCGATGCCGCGCCAGTGCTTCTTGACCTGATTCAGCGCCGAGAAATCGATCTTCATCAGCATCGGGATGATCATCAGCCAGATCAGCAGGCCCACCGGCAGATTGACCTGGGCCACTTCCAGCTTGCCCAGAATTTGAACTGGTGCGGGCGCAAGCTGCCCCAGCGCAATGCCCGCCACTATGGACAGAAACACCCACAGGGTCAGCCAGCGCTCGAAAAAACCCAGTTCCGCGCCAGCGGCGGTTTTAACGCTAATTGAACATTGCACGCTCATTAGCCACGACCCCTGGAACAAAAAACATATGCCAACTCATATATATATCAATACAGATGTATTGAAACCAAAAAAATCAGGCGCAGCAACGAACGGGGCGATTGGGCATCTCTTTCAGGCGCTTGCGGTCGGCCTGAAAAATTGCCAACGCACTACAACCCTGCCCCATCTGGTCGAGTATCCTGTAAGCCCACGCGGGCAGCAGGGAGTGGATGCGGTAATAGACCCACAGCCCTTCCCTGCGTACCGACAGCACCCCGCTCTCGCGCATCACCGCCAGATGTCGCGACACCTTGGGCTGGGGCATGTCGAGCGCATAACTCAACTCGCACACACACAGCTCGTCATCGCGCACCAGCAGCGCCAGCAGGCGGCGCCGGGTTTCGTCGGAAAGCGCGTCGAAAAAATCATTGCTGTTGATCATGTTGTAAATATATCCGTCATAACGAATATAGTCAATCGGATTTTAGTTTGCGGCGGGAGGCAATGCTAGCCTCCGGTAGACGACATGAAACGGACAACCTGGGTGGGATGCTCGCGGAATTCATGTTTGAGCGGTTTGCGTCCGATGCCGTCGAGTAGCGCCTGGTCCAACTGATCGTCGCTGCAACCGGTGCGCAACAGGGTCCGCAGGTCCACCTTGTCGTCCTGGCCCAGGCAAAGATAGAGCGTGCCGTCGACGCTCAGACGCACGCGATTGCAGGTGTCGCAGAAGTGTTGCGACATCGGGGTGATGAAGCCGATCTGGCAGCGTCCGTCGTGCGACACCAGGTATCTGGCCGGGCCGCCGCCGGGCACCATGCCGTCCACCAGGCCGAACCGTGCGCGCAGCCGTTCCCGAATCGGGCCGAGTTCCACGAAGGCGGTCTTACGGCCCGTTTCTCCCACCGGCATGGCTTCGATCAGCCGCAGCACGAAGCGGTGCTCGATGCAGTAGGCGGCCATGGCGTCGATCTCGTTGTCGGTCGTGCCGGCCATAGCGACCATGTTGATCTTGATCGGGCCGAATCCTTCTTCTTTGGCAACCATCAGTCCCTGTAGCACGGCATCCAGCGCATCCCGCCCTGTGATCGCGGCGAAGCGGGCCGGGTCCAGAGTATCCAGGCTGACGTTGAGCCGCGTGATGCCGGCGGCGCGCAAAGCCTGCGCGTGTTTTGCCAGTTGGGTGCCGTTACTTGAAAGGGACAGGTCGGCGATGCCGGGAAGTGAGGAGAGGCGACCGGCGAGCTCGGCCAGGTTTCGCCGCAGCAGCGGCTCGCCGCCGGTCAGCCGGATCTTGTGCACGCCGAGACGGGCGAAGGCCCCCGCCACCCGCTCTATTTCGTCGAACGTCAGCCAGTTGGCCGGCTCTTCGTAACCCTTGAAGCCTTCCGGCATGCAGTAGGTGCAGCGCAGGTCGCAGCGGTCGGTGACGGAGAGCCGCAGGTATTCGATGCGGCGTCCGTGGCTGTCATATAGCGTGGCATCTCCCACAGAGCACTCCTCCCACGTCTTATGCGGCTTAAATTAACGGAATCCAGGTGCGCAATGAATATCATCCGGCGCCTACTTATCCCATCATCGTTTCACGTTGCCGGCAACTTGGGCACATCCGCAGGCTATCGATGCCCCCCGGCATGTCTTTTGCATATTCCTGCATCAGCGCCAGACTCACCGCCAGCTTGCGGCGTCCGATGAAGAGGGTCCCGCAGCTGCTGCATGGAACGAGTTGATCGCTGGCGAGTTCGCGCAAGGCTTCACGTGCCGCAGCATCCGGCAGAAAGCGGGCCTGCAGCGTAATGGCCTTTTCCGGACAGCCGGCGCGGCACAAGTCGCATTGCATGCAGAGACTTTCCTTGAAGTAGAGGGCCGGCGCCGGGTCCACTTGTCCGCTCAGCGCCCCGCTGGGGCACAAATGGGTACAGGCAAGACAGATCGTGCATTTGTCAGGGTCAACCAGCACACTGCCAAATGCGGCGCCGGTCGCAAGCACACACGGCTCAGCCAAGGTTCCGCTCGACTGCCCGGTCGCATGCGCACTGCGGGCCAATGCATCGACTGCGGCGAGTAAGCTCGCCCGCTTCTCGTCTGACGAGTTGCCATTGACCGCTACGGCCAGCGCAGACGTCCGTGTACATCTCTTGAGATCATCGATGGCGATGCCGAGGTTCACGGGGGTCGCGATTTGGATCGCAGCCGAATCACCGCCAAGACTGGCTAAAATCGCACTCAGCTCGCTCACCTTCTGTTCAACCAGCTTGCGGCTCTGCGGCGGAATCTCCGGCGCCATTACCAGCACCACGCCGCTTACGCCGCCGACCAACGCAGTCAGCCACAGCAAGTCTGAAAATGCGGGCAGAGGATTGACCTCAAACAGAAGAACCTCAGGTGCCGCCATGGCAGGCAGGAGGTGACGGGTAGCGGCATCGTGCACTACCAGAAAATATGTCTCGGCATCCACACCGCGCTCTGCCAGCAGTTCATTCAGCATGCCTTTCAGGGCTTTCGGGGTCGGTTGCTGAAAACTGAGCGCGCCCGTCTGGCAGGCCAGGGTGCAGCTAGCGCAGCCATGGCAGAGATAAGGGTCTACCGCTATCTTTTCACCCGTCGAGCGTATGGCCGCAGTGGCGCAAACATCGAGGCAGCGCGTGCAGCCGGCAACCCCCATGGCCCCGTGGGCACAGAGTTGAGGACGATAGTCAAAATACTTGGGTTTGTGGAAGTCCCCGGTCAATTGCGACAGGCTATCCAAGGCTCTCACTAGAGCCTCGGCATCGTCGCCCGGCGCATAGTAGCCATAAGGAAGCACGCTCTCCCGCAACAGCGGCTCGCGGCACAGATCAAGCACCAGATCAAAGCGCTGGTCCGCGTTGGCACTGAATATTCCGACGTCCTCGGCCTTATCAGCTGCAACGCGCACCGAAGCCGAGAACTGGCCAAGATAACCTTGCAGAGAAACGATGCGACCGCTCACGGCGTTGATACTCGACGGCAGGTCACTACTCAGGTCGGAAACACCCGGCGCAAACAGGGCAATGCGCAGTGTTGGCACCCGCTTCAGCAGCTCACGCGCGGCTTCCACCGCCTGCAAGGAATCGCCGATCACCAGCGCCATCCCACGTGACCGATAGACCACACCATCGTGCGGGGGCGGCGTGCCCGGGGGCATGAACCTCAATCCGGACAGGCAGCCAGCCTGAACGGACGGGTTGAGATTCGAAGAAACCGCAGGGATAGTTGGCTCAAGCATGGGCGGCAAAGGCAGGTACGGATTCCAGAATGGTGTCGATATCCTCGCGATCCAGCAGACAAGCGCGAGGAGTCAGCACCAGCAAGGCACAATAAAACGCGGTTTCGGCCATGTTACCAGACTCTTCGCAATACGCTGGCACCCAGCGCAAAACGTGCTGATCGAGAAAATCACGCTCACGGCGCACCCAATCCATTGCGGCTTGGGTGTTGTCCGCCTGCCAGGCTTCCCCCTCGCGATGACAGGCAATGGCGAGAAAGCGCAATTCAGCCGCGAGATGATCGACCGGGCTTGCTTCAGGCAACGGGGGCACGATATCGGCATCCGCATAGGCTGCTGTCAGCGCCAGGACCGTATCGCCGCCCCAGCGCCCTTCACGCACGACCGACTCGAACGGGGGCATACCGCCATAGGATTCGGATATCCCCCCAAACAGGCGGGTAAACTCGATAGCCAGCACAACCGATTCATCATCCATGCGTAAGGCTGCCTGCACGGCATCGGCGAACGCGGCCGTTTCCTCGCCCAGCAGCTCCGCTGGATCCACCGGCCCCAGAGCCGCAAACAGCTCACCGAAAAGAGCGCGGCTCGGCGCCTCCGCAAAGCCACGGGCGAGCAGCCAATAAGTACGGCTGCGACGCCCGGCAATTTCCGCCAGGGTCGCGGTTGAAGTCATGCTCAAGCTCAGACTCCCCAGAACGAGTGCGGACCGTCCGGCTTGTAGCCAGGCTTATGGCAGGTCAGGCAGCCCTTGCGGTCGGCCTGGCCCTCGTCCGCCAGTTTTTGCGACATGCGATCATCCTTGCGCAGGTACAGAATATCTTCCTGCACCTTGTCGTGACAGTCGGCGCAATCGAGCTTTTCCTGTTTCTCATGCAGCTTGTGGAAGCGGCCATCGACGGCCATCGACGGTTTTCCAGTGAAGCTCATTTTTTTCTTGGGCGGAGCATCGGCACTGAAGGCCGGTGCCATTGCCAAGCTCAGTCCGAGCGCCATTGATACCATCAGTGTTTTACTGCGCTTAACGCCGATAAGGCCGGCATCAACCTGCACTGAAACTTCGCTATGCGTCGTTTTCATGACTTGGCCCCTTTATCCAATGTGTAATACACCTGCGGCCCATTGCCAAAATGTGTCTTTAGTTGAACGGCATTGGTCGCCTTGATGCGCATCGAAACTTCGGACTTCGGATCGTCGAGGTCGCCAAACCAGCGCGCCTGCGTCGGGCAGACCAGATCACAGGCCGGCGTGTAGTCCTGATCTTTGCCGATGCGGTCGGTCTTGCCATCCTTGATCGCCTTTTCCAGCTTGTGCCAGCAGAAGGTGCACTTCTCGGCAGTCTTCGCCTTCTTCTGGTGCGTTGGGTGCCGGTCGGCATAGGCGATATTCTCGGCGCCGTTCAGTCCTTTGCCCGGATAAAGCGGTTGAAGTTTATCGGCGTTCATCTGCGGCACGCCATACGGGCAGACAGATGCACAATAGCCGCAGCCGATGCACTTGTTGTAGTCGATCAGCACCACACCGAATTCATTCTTGGTGATCGCCTTGACGCCGATGTGGTCGCATATCGCTTTGCACGACGGGCGCTCGCAGTGCATGCAGTTCATCGTGTTGTAGATCTTGTGCACGGTGGGATAGGTACCCACTTCGTACTCGATCATCGCGTTCCACTGCGCATCGGGAGTGAAGTGGTTTTCCGCCGCGCATGCCGCCATGCAGGAGCGGCAGCCCATGCAGCGCTTGGTATCTATGAGTCGAACAAATTTTGCCATGATGGTTTACTCCCCTTATGCCTTGGTCAGCTTGCACTTGGTATCGTTGAAAGAGTTCATGCCCGACGGAATATCCGGATGCAACTCCAGCACCTGGTTGATCCAGGTTCCCTTGCTCGCGCCAGGAGACAGGCCAGGACTCCATTGCCCATAGTGGTATGACACCGCCAACGTATCGGGACGCACGCCCTCGGTCACCTTGGCCGTGCCCTTTACCTTGCCGACGCGAGTCTCGATCTGCACCTGGTCGCCGGTCTTGATGCCCATCTGCTTCGCCGTCACGGTATTGATGGCGACGTAGTTGGTGTCGAGATCTGTTCCCAGCGCCTGGTTGGTGATTGCATTGTTGATCGTGTTGCCGGACTGGTAGCGATGCATCAGCTTGTGCGTGATCAGGTAGAAGGGGTAATCCTTGGCCTCGCGGTGCGGGGTTGGAAAGCCGTGATCCTTGGTCGGCAACGGCGAGTAGGCAACCTTGTACTTCGGCAAATCGATCCGTGTCAGATTGTTGGCCTTGGTAATTTTCTCGACCTTTTCATACGTGCCGATGAAGTGATCCGCATAAAGCTTCATCTTCGGCTTGCCGGGGCCTTTGAACACCGGGTCGATGCCATGCAGATACTTGTCCTTGGCGCTCTTGTTCTTGGCGACAAAGCCATGTTCCATGGCATAGGAAAAATCCTTCTTGGCCTTGTCGGTCCAGATCACTTCCACCTGTTCCTTGGTCGTATAGTCGCGACCCGGCTTGAACTTGACTTCCTTTAGCCCCCACTTCTTGTTGAGGGCTTCGAGATACTGGTCGCGTACGCCGACGCGCTTGGCCAGTTCGAAAAAGATCGAGCTGGCGTTGTGCTCGAGGTTGTACGGGTTGGTCATCGGCTGGCGGATGGCGACGATCCCGCCCATTTCCGGGTTCGTCTTTGCTGGCGCGTTATGCCACGACTCGAGGTAAGTCTTGTCGGGCAGGATGATGTCGCCGTACCAAGCGGTTTCGGTCATCACGATGTCGATCACCACGTTGAAGGTTTTGGTCATCCCTTCGAACTGCTCCCAGGCATTGGATGTTGAAAATGCACGGTTGGTACCGTAGAAAAGCTGCATTTCCGGCACATAATTCAGCCCCCAGGACTTAGGGTCGAGCAGGGTGATATTGGTTTGCTGCCCGATGTTATGGTGCGAGTTCGGATGAAACACGGTTTCCTGCATATCCGTGCGGGTTGGCGGATACTCGCACTTGGCGGGTTCGAGGTATTCGGGATGGCCGTTCGGGTGGTTGAGCAGCAAGCCGCCCACCGCATCGAGACTACCGACCAGCATGTTGAGGATCAGCTTCGCACGGTTGTTCTGTACGCCGAATTCCTTGGCCGAGAGGCCTCGGAAAGTATAAGCGGCAACCGGGCGATAACGCAGTTTGACGCCGTCGATTTCCTTGAACTCGCCTATCCGCGCTTCCTTGCCAAAGGTCGCCGCAAGACGGGTGATGGTGGCGGCGGGAACTCCGGCAACTTCTTCGGCATATTGCGGTGTGATGTCGGCGAGGCTATCGGCAAACACCGTGAAGGCGGTACGCACCGGCTTGCCTTCGACGCTGTAACTGCCCTTCAACGCCGGCTTGACGTTCGCGGTGTAGGGCGAGGCGGCATTGGTGACGGTATCCCATACCAGCGGCGTCTTGCCGTCCTTGTCCATGACGATCTTGCCGTCTGCGCCCACCAGTTGCGGCGAATTCGTGAACGTGACGAGATATTCCTCGTCGATCGTGCCGGCATCGATCAGCAATTTGCACATGGCCAAAATCATGACCACGTCCTTGCCCGGACGCACCGGCACCCACTCGTCGGCCTTGGCGGCAACGCCCGAAAGACGCGGTTCGATGACCACGGCTTTCATGCCGCGTTCGCGCCCTTGTGCGCTCGCCCAATCGAGCCAGCGCGAGTCCTGTTCGCCTTCGTGATAGTTGGCGCCGAAATTGAGCAGGAGATTGGTGTACTTCAGATCGGGCATGTGGCCGTGGTAGCCCCAGGTCAGTTCATCGGCCACATGTCGCGCCGCTTCACAAAGCGTGGTGCGATGGGCGAAGTTCTTGGTGCCGAAGGCGTCGCACCATGCCTTCATGTTGTTGTCGCCGATGAGGTACTTGCCTTGACCCCACTGGAGTATGAGTTTGGACGGATTGTCGGCCTTGATTTTTGCCATACGCGCCGCAATTAGCGAGAAAGCTTCGTCCCAACTGATCTCGACCCAGCCCGGGTTTTCGTTGGGGCCTTTCTTCGGATTGGTGCGCTTGAGCGGTTTTTTCAGCCGGTACGGATCGTAGGTGTTGTACATCCCCGATGCGCCCTTGGGGCAGATGCCGTGATTGTAAACATCGGCGCGGGCCGCGTCGGGGTAGATGGTCCGGACGATGCCGTTCACCACATTGCCCTGGATGCCGCAAAAATTTGGGCAAATCGAACAGCCTGACTTGAATGTCTTGACTTCAAGTGCCTTGCCCACCGCCACTGGTTTGGCTTTCGCCGCTGCGGCCAAAGCGTCAAAACCGATACCGAAGGTCGCCGCCCCCCCCAAGGCGCCCATGCCCTTGATAAAACCTCTTCTGCTGAGTTCCATAATCATAGACTCCTAGATTTTGTTGCGATCACTTCGATTAAACGGTACACATTAATTATTTTCCTGAACTGCTTCTTCTTAAAGCGAAAGTATCCAGTCGGCCAGATTTTTCTGCTCGTTAATGTCCTTGGTATCGATGAGCTTGTGCTTTTCTTCCTTGCCGTCTGAAAGTTTGACCATCGGCTCCGTGGTGAAGTTGGTGATCAGCTTGCTCTGGCCATCAGCCTTGCCCTTGTATTTAGCCGCAACTTTCTTGTAGGAAGGGCCCTTTTTGGACTTGTCGATAGCATGGCACTTCATGCAGTCGTTCTTCTTTGCCAGCGCCCTTGCCGCGTCCTCATCGAAAGCTGATGCCTGGGACGGCATGAGCATGGCCGCAGAAAAGGTAAACAGCGTGGCGGCGATAATTCGTAGGTTGATTTTGTGTTTCATTTTTAGTCTCCTTATCTACTTTAATAATCTATTAAAAAATATTTTCCGGTTTCCTGTAGACAACGCTTTCGTGGGTTCAGCCGCATGACTGATTTTATTTAGCCGCACCACCCACGAACCCCACGATCACCAGCGTCAGCAGTACCAGGCCGATGACAATCAGCGTCAGGCCCAATATCTTGGAGCCCAGGGTCATGGGCCGTGACGGCGCATCCACCAGGTACTGGTCCAGTTCGCCCGCAGCCACCAGACGCTGATACTGGGCCGGGTGCTCGCGGCGGAACTCTTCCAGTGACTGCGTGCCGGTGAACATCACGATGTCCGGCGGCGGCAGCTTGTCCGGCCGGAAGTGGTTGTTGAAGAAGTGCACCGTGAAGAGGAACACGGCTGCCAGGAAGGCTTCCTCGCCATGCACGATGGTGGCGACGTTGAACACCCAACCCGGCAGGAAGGTCGCGGTCACATACGGGAAGGCCAGCAGCAGGCCGCTGCCGCCGATGATGGAGACACCCCAGAACACCGCCCAGTAG
>NZ_DATKTK010000035.1:0-44315 GCF_035531155.1 Sulfuricella sp.
TAGCCCAGCTTGGTGACTTGGCCGTGATAGGTGTCGCGGTAGGATTCGAGCCGGTCCTTGTGGCAATTGCCGCATACCTCGGAGTTGAGGAGCTTGAACGAGTCCAGCGAGGTATTGGTGATCTCGTGGTTGGTGTGGCAACTGGTGCAGACGGGGGCCTTGGCATTGCTCTTGTCGAGAACTTCCTTTCCATGCACGGACTCCGTGTAGGTTTCGAGCTGCTCGTCGTGGCATTTCTCGCCGCACAGGGCGGGAACTTCTTTGCGCCATGCGGCGTATTGCGGGCTCTTCTTGTCGGCCGGCACGTTGAAGCCGTGCGTGTCGTGGCATTGGGTGCAGGTTGCGTTGACTTGGGACGGATCATCCTGGTTTGGACGGGCGTGGAAGGATTTCTTGTAGGCCTCGATGTTCTTTACCACCACGCCCAGTCTCGGCTTTTTCTGGGTTTTATTTTCCTTCTTGGCGGCCGCCCACAAGTCCTGGTGACACTGCACGCAGCCGACCTTTTGCGCCGGGCCTTTCTTGTGCGGGGCCGCACTATCGGTAATTTCCTTATGGCAATCGACGCAAAGCATTTTGGCATGCACGCTTTTAACGTACTTGTCGCCGTTTATTGCGTGCAACGGGCGCATTTTCCCTTCTGCGCCCGGCACCTTTATTTCTTCTTTCTTGCCGTCGTGGCAGGTCTGGCACGAGGCGTTGTCAAGCTTTCCGGCGACAGGCACAAGCCCGCCACTGGCTGCTTCCGCGGCGTTGACCTCGGTCTGCCAAATGCCCGAAGCACCTATTAGGCAGATCAGGCCAGCCAAAGACCACGATACAGATTTGGGAATGCGCATAACTTTCGATTGCCTATGTTAAGAAAACAGGGTACGGAACATGATTACGAACTTGGTAGCTCATTTTCTTATCCAAAAACTTAATGAATATCCTGTACCGATACAGGATGCCGACGTCTCGTATCAAGCAATAGATGTACCATGTTGTTGCCGCGAGCTACCTGTCAGACTTCCCCATCAGAATCGCGCCAGTGCCATCGTAGAATAAAACCTTGAGATACATGGTGGTGCGTATGCTTGGGCTCTTTCATACGAATTCTCCAGTAGATCATTCAAATCGATTTTCAAGGTGGATAGGTAATTTCAAGATGGAATCCGGAACTTGTTGCGCATGATCGCGTTACTTTCCGGTAACATTAAGATGCTTGCCAATAACGATGGCTAGACAATCGTGGCTGATGTTGGGGTAAGGATTCGATTTCATCTTTGATATTTGCGGGAATAACTATCCGACTATCACTGCTTACATCTGGGCTGTAGCCAGTGAAGGGGTATTCAGCAACTGAAGAAGCCTCAGTGCAGCACAACGGTCGGAGTCCACACGGCACGAGACTTGCAAGAAGCTGATTGGTGTGGCGCTTTGTAGGCGGTTATCTATTTATGTCTAAGCTATGCGCCCTGCTGGAAGTACGCCACATCCATGTATCATGATGAATTAACGTAATATTATCTCAGATAGTGGATGAACGGCGTACAGAAGAACTTTCATCTAATATTTAGAAAAAAATTCAAAATGAAAAATGTTCCATTTGGTAACAAAATTGAAAACAAATGTAACAAGAAGTTACCATCAAGTAACATGATGATCTATTTTTATAATAAATTCATATTGTTACAGATATTTTCAATAATAATTATCTTGTTTGCATCCAGTACGGTTTGGGCAGAAGAGAATAGTGAACCCATTCGGTTTGGTCTCACGCCGGCTATCATTCACAATCAGTACGGATTGCTAATTGACTGGCGCGAATACCTCCAGAAAAAGCTCAGACGCCCGGTGGAGTTCGTATCACGGGACAGCTACCGCGAGACCATAGATTTAATAAAACAGAAGAAAATTGATTTCGCCTGGGTTTCCGATTACCCCTATGTCTATCTCGAGGATAAGCGCCTTGCACGATTACTTGTTACACCTCTCTACCAAGGTCGGCCTTATTACTGCTCCTACCTTATTGTGCCCAGCTCAGACCTTACGACAAAATCGCTGCTGCAACTGAAAGGAAAGATATTTGCCTATGCCGATCCCTATTCGAATTCAGGCCACCTCGTACCTCGATACCAGTTACAACAGGCGGGGGAAGACCCGAACCGCTTCTTTCGCAAGACGTTCTTTACCTGGGGCCATCGAAGAATTGTCGAAGCCGTCGCTCAAGGTCTGGTAGACGCCGGCTCGCTGGACAGTTTCGTGTGGGACACGTTATCAATCATTCAGCCCGATCTAACCAATCAAACACGGATCGTCGCGAAATCACCCGAGTACGGCTTTCCGCCCATCGTCGCCCGCCGCAACGTAAACAGGGCTGATTCTGCTGCCATGCAACAAGCCCTGCTGGACATGGCAAACGATCCTGAGGGGGCCAAGCTGCTTAAACGGCTTAACCTGAGCGGTTTCGCCCCCGGCGACGCAAAGCTGTACGACGGTGTGCGCAAAATGATGCACACCATGGCCGATCTATGAAATCCATCATGAAACCCATTTTGGATCTCAGCTTCAGATACAAAATTCCTCTATGGGGGGGGCTGCTCATCATCATCACTGCGCTGGCCGTGTCGTTTACGCTCATCATCAACTCCTACGATGAACTCAAAGAGGATTTACTCATCAATTCGGAAACCATGGGGTATTCGCTTAAAACAACTCTCTTTCCCGCGATGCTGCACGATGACATATGGCGGGCGTATGAGATCATCTCCGCCCCAATCAACAGGGCGATAGATGGTTCAAATCCAGTCAATGCGGAAACCATACTAGTTGTCGACAGTGCGCTGCGTGTTGTTGTCTCTGCTCACCCAAAATCCGCCCCCATGCTCACAGAGATGCGTCACTTAAGTCCGGAGTATGCCGTGCTCGCAGACCGGATCACCCGAATGGATGGGCGCAGTTCGCAGGAGATAAATCTGCCCGAGTCGAAATATTATTATTACGTAACCCCCATTTCCAGCGAGAACGCACATCTCGGAACCCTGATTATCGTCCACCCCAAGGACGTCTTCTTGCCGCGCTTTACCCGAATTGTCGGGCGCGGTTTGTCAGTAGGGGCCATAATTCTCGCCATCCTGCTCCCTTTCAACTGGTACTGGGGTCAGCGCATGGCATTACCGCTGGTAATGCTTACTGCGCGCATGGGGGAAATCAGCAGGAAATGGCCAGCAGATCTGGATCCTGAACTCTATGTCTATCGCGATGAAATCGGTAAGCTTTTCGATGCCTATACCCAGATGCTTAGAGATCTTAAGGACAAGGGGGAGCTTGAAAAGCAAATGGTGCAGTCGGAGCGGCTGGCAGCGCTGGGGCAACTCGCGGCAGGCATTGCTCACGAAATCAATAACCCGCTGAGCGGCATGCTCACTGCCATCGACACGCTGAAATGCCATAGCGATGCGGATCAGCGCACGATGAAAACTATAGCCCTGATCGAGCGTGGACTAACCCAAATCAAAGACACTGTGGGTGCCTTGCTGGTGGAAGCCAAGATAAAAAGCCGCAGTCTTACGCCACAGGACATTGAGGACGTGTTAACTCTGATCACACCCATGGCCCGCAAGAAAGCCTTGCACATCGGTTGGCACAACAGCCTGGATGAAGATGTTCCTCTTCCTGCTACACTGGTACGCCAGATTCTGATCAACTTGCTACTTAATGCAGTTCAGGCGGTGGCGCAGCAAGGCGAGGTCGCCGTCGATATCGGCATCGCAGACAGTCAGATGCGGATTTCCGTGGCAAACGACGGCAAGATGCTGTCGGCTGAGCAGATCGCCCATCTGTTCGAACCATTCTCCCCGTTGAGCGAGGGCGGGCACGGTCTCGGCCTATGGGTCACCTATCAGATCGTGCATCAACTCGGCGGACAGGTCACCGTTAAGAGGGAGTCGAATAATCAGATGCGCTTCACTGTCAGCATTCCCATAGGAGGTGTGGCGTGAACACGAAGCCTTATCGTATCTGCCTGATCGAAGACGATCTGATCATGGGCGAAGCGCTCTCGGATCGCCTGGATCTGGAGGACTTCGAATGTGATTGGTTCAAGACTGGGCAAGACGCATTACGGGCTCTGGGCCACAAGCGGTACGATGCTGTGATAAGCGACATACAGCTCCCGGACATCAATGGCGAAGACCTGTTTGTGCAATTGAAAGCGACTGCAACTACTCTACCTCCATTCGTTTTTACTACCGGCTACGGCACAGTCGACCGGGCCGTGCGGCTCCTGAAGCTTGGCGCCCATGACTATCTCACCAAACCGCTGGACATTCATGCGCTCCTGGAAACAGTAAAATCCCTGTGTATCCAATCGAGACCAGCAGTTGCTGGTGAAAACAACTTGGGCGTCTCCCGCGCAATGCGCACGATTGAATCGCTGCTACCCCGGATCGCTCAGAACTCAACCTCCGTATTGATTACCGGCGAATCCGGCGTCGGCAAGGAGTGGGTGGCGCGAGCACTCCACCATCACCACGATCCTGCTGACCAGACGCCTTTTATAGCAGTCAATTGCGGCGCGCTGACAGAGACCCTGCTGGAGGCCGAGTTATTCGGTCATGTCAGGGGCGCTTTCACTGGAGCCGTTCGTGACAAAAAGGGGGTTTTTGAGCTGGCCAATGGCGGAACACTGTTCCTTGATGAGATTGGCGAAATGTCGCCAACGATGCAAATCAAGCTTCTGCGTGCCATTCAGGAACGCCAAATAGTCCGTGTTGGTGGGGAAGCGCTGATTCCCGTAACCATCAGGCTGATTTGTGCCACGCACCAGGATCTCAAGAAAATGGTGGAAGTCGGCAAGTTCCGCGAAGATCTTTATTATCGGATCCACGTAATCCAACTGCACATTCCACCTTTGCGCGAACGCAAGGAAGACATCCTGTGGCTGGCTGGACGGCTGCTCAAAACCTGTACTGCGGGAAATTGCGGCGCTCGCACGCTGCTCCGATCAGCAGAAAAAGCATTGTTAGATTACCCTTGGCCGGGCAACGTCCGTGAGCTCAAACATTGCCTTGAGCGCTCATGCATCCTCTCCCAACAAAATGGGCTCACGGCGGAGCTGCTCTTCGACGAACTGCCGTCGACCCCGCCAGAACAATCTCAAGGGGCCGAATCACTGAACGAATATCTTCATGCCTGCGAAAGGAAATACATCGAAGACAGGCTAAGCGCCAATGGTGGCCGTATCGCTGATACGGCTGCAGCGCTCGGCATCAGCCGGAAGAACCTGTGGGAGAAAATGAAGAAGCTCGAGATTCAGAACGAAGCAGCTCAATAGACTGCCATAGCAAGTAGAACAGCTTCAGCAGCAATTCATCACTCGGGCATGTGAGCCACAATTCCTGGTGATTTTCCGTAGCCTCATTTCTACCAATTCGGTGGTAGACTCCGTATTACGCCCCGCTGGCAGATGCGCTCCGGGGAAAAACAAGGGAAGTGCCGACACCCTATCATCAAGATTAAGTTTTGTTAATTCAGTGGCATAATAAATCAATTAGAATTGCCATCTCGCCCCAAAATTAAAATGGGCTTAAAGCCTGCCTCCCGAAATATTGGGGCGCGTAGTTGGGCACTGTTCGAGCAACCTTGCCGATTGACGAACTGAATATGGACCTGACCACGGTATACAGCAAAACAGCTAAGGGCGTGCAGGCCATCACCCAGAAAGGCAAGCGCTTGCCCGCCAACCTCGCGCGAGCACTCAGCCTGGTGGATGGCAGGGCAACGGTCGAAGAAATTCTGGAAAAAGCCGGTGAGCTGCCCTCCTCCACGCTCCCTCAGATCCTGGTCAATTTGTCTAAAGACGGCTACCTCAAGGCGGTTGCAAGAGAACCCCTTACCCAGTTTTCGATCACCCCCGATACCTCCGCCTCCATGGTTGTTTCAGAAACCATCGACGAAACCTTTTTCAGGGTGCTGGCCGAAACCGAAGCCCGCAAGAAGCTCATGAAAGAAGCCACGGCAAACCCGCAAGAAGCGCGGCAAAAAGCCCATGAAAAAGCGGCGGCAATAGCCGAAGAGGAGATGGTGCGCCAGAAAATCAAGGCGCGAGAAGCCGCCGAAACAGAAGAGCGGTCACGGCGGGAAGGAGTGCAACGAAAAATAGCCGAAGCCATGGCACTGGAAGAAGCTGCACTTAAGGCTCGCAAGAAAGCCGAGAACCATGCTCTCCGGGAAAAGGCAGAAAAAGACAGGGCCGAAGCCGCGGAACGAGCCCGCCGAGAGGCCCAAGAGCAGGCGGCCACAGAAGCGAAAATCAGAGCGGCGGCAGAGCGCAAGGCACAGGAAGAAGCCGAAGAGCGTGCGCGGCATGAAGCGGAGCAACAAAAAATTGCCGGGGCCAAGGCACGCGGAGAAGCAGAACGTTTAGCCCGCAAGGAAGCCGAGGACCAGGCGCAACGGAAAAAAGAGGAAAAAGACCGGGCCGAAGCCGCGGAACGGACACGCCGGGAGGCCCAGGAGCAGGCGGCTAAAGAAGCGAAAATCAGAGCGGCGGCAGAGCGCAAGGCTCGCGAGGAAGCAGAGAAAGCCGATATCCAGGCTCGTCGGGAAAAAGCGGAAAAAGAAAAGGCCGAAGCCGAAGAACGATTACGCCAGGAGGCCCAGGAGAGGGCAGCCAAAGAAGCCAGCACCAGAGAGGCGGCAGGGCGCAAGGCGCTAGAGGAAGCTGCAGCAAAAGCGCGGGCCGAGGTGAGTAAACAGCTCAGGATGGAAGCCCAGGCGAGAGAAGAAGCCGAGCGCAAAAAAATGCGGGAACGGGGAAAAGCCGAGGCCAGAGCAAAGTCGGAGGAAGAAGCAAGAGCCGAAGCCCGTAGACAGCTCAGGCTGGAAGCCCGCGCCCGGGAAGAAGCCGAAGAACGGAAGCGCCTCGAAGCAGAAGCTGAAGAACAGGCACGCCGGGAAGCAGAGGAAAAAGCACGAGCCGAAGAGGAGGCTCGGATACAAGCCGAGGCTGAAGCCAGAGAGCGGGAAGAAGCCGAGCTCAAGGCTCGCGAGGAGGAGGAAGCCAGGGAAAAGCGGGAAGCCGAAGTACGGGCAATCGTGGAAGCAGAGGAAAAAGCGCGGGCCGAAGAGGAAGCACGGATAAAAGCCGAATCCGAGGCCAGGGCACGGAGGGAAGCTGAACGCAAGGCTCGCGAGGAGGCAGAAACCAGGGCAATGGCCGAAGCCGAAGAACGGGCACGCCGGGAAGCCGATGAAAAAATTCGAGCACAGGAAGAGGCGCAAGAAAAAGCCCGTGCAGAGGCAAAGAGGAAGGCGCGAGAAGAGGCGGATCAGGAAAAGCGGGAACGGGCAGAAATCGAAGCCAGAGCCAGAGCTCTGGCAGATGCACGCGCCGAGAAGGCTGAAAAAGCCCGGCAAAAGGCGCTGGCAAAACCCAAAAAACTCAAGCGCCCCTTCAAATTGGGCAAGGCTGCAATGATTTCGCTGGTAGCGCTGATTCTGTTACCGCTCGTGTTGTTGCAGGTAATGAGCCTGAATATCTTCATCCCGCCCATTGAAAAACTGGCCTCGGACAGGATGGGCGAGCCCGTTTCCATCCATTCCATGCGCGCTTCCTTGTGGCCCGCGCCCCATCTTCGACTTGATGGCGTCACCATCGGCAAATTACGTGACATCAAAATCCCCACGGTCCGGCTCATGCCCGAACTGGCCGCTTTTTTCGGCGAGACCAAAACGATCAAAGCCATTGAGGTGGAGTCACTCACGCTCAATCAGGACGCCTTGTCCAGGGTGATAGACTGGGTCGGGCCGGGCGATAGCGCCGAAAAAATCCAGGTCCGCCGGATCGCTGTCAAAACCGCAACCATCGAAGTGAAAGGCATACCGCTACCCCCATTGGAGGCGGATGTCGCGCTGGCTGGAACGGGCAAATTCGAACGGGCTAACATCAGAAGCACGGACAAGAAAATCGAAGTGGCTATCACCCCGAAAAACGACGGGTTCGAAGTCAATATTGCCGCCAATGACTGGCACCCCCCGCTCTGGCCGAACCTGACCTTTTCCGAACTGCGCGCCAAGGCCATGGCAACCTCGGGGAGTTTGTGGATCAGCGAAATCGAGGGCAGGCTCTACAGCGGCAAGGCAAAAGGCAGCGCGACCATCAAATGGGGCGACTTCTGGAGCGCGGAAGGGGATCTCAACATTGAAAACATCTTGCTGGCCGGAGCGATGCCGGCACTGACAAATGACATTGCGTTGACCGGCAAGCTCGATGCAAAAACCGTTTACTCCATGCAGTCCAGAGACCTGGGCACCCTCTTCGATGCGCCCAGGATCAAGGCCAGCTTTAACGTCCGCGATGGCGCCATCGGCAACATCGATCTGGCGCGCGCGATCCAGCCGCGAGCCGTGGCAACCAGCGGCGGAAAAACCCTGTTCGCGAGCCTCTCGGGTAACATGACGCTAGACGGCCAGCGCTATCAATACAGGCAGATGAAGCTCGCAGCCGGCCTGCTCACCGCCAGCGGCGAGGCAGACATCATGCCGAACAAGCAACTGTCGGGAAATACCAGCGTAGAAATGAAATTGAAGTCGTCCACGGTTCGCGCACGCCTGACCGTGTCTGGCGACCTGAAACAACCGGTGCTGCGCCGGTAAGGACAGTTCCCTCGCTCCTCCCCACCCTCTGACGGGTGACTCAGTATCGCGCACCCTCAAAAAATCTGGCTTATGAAAAGCCACATGATTACCAGTGCGATGCGATACAATTCGGGGAGATGAATAACCAGCCTGAGTAAGCCATGAACACTCCCCCCGCAGGCTCGACAGCCACTGCGTTGCTGGCCGGCGACGTGCTTCGTAATACCCCGATTCATAGCCCGTTGCGGCTATTAAAAGGACTGTATTACGCGGCATCCTTGCTCAATTTCAGGCGCACATTGAAGGCATCGCGGATGCGCAAACACAACATCCGGGTTGTGGATGAAACTGGCGCAGCGATGAACTGATGTGCGACACGGTATCCCCCCTGAATGGCTCAAACCTGTCCATTGCGGCGTTTTTGAAACAACCGGCAGAGTGGAAAAACAGCGTGCTGGGCGCCCTCTGTTTTTCTGCGGATGCGGTCGAGAGCCAGATTCAAACTGACATGGGGGTCCCCTGCATGTGTGTATCCATGCAGAGACTGGATGCCGGCGATTCAATCTGCGAAGTCTGGCACGGCAGCGGACCGCTGACGCGGGGTCAATGTGGCGCCATCCATTATCGCCATGACGAGGAGGTGTTGTTTGGCGTGATCGTACTGTCTGAAACAATATTTGAAGCCGGCACTGACAAAACGCCGTTACAGCAGGCCACCGAGTCGGCCTATCGCCAGGTGTTTGCGCTGCTCGAAACGCTGCGCTACCCGTATCTGTTCCGCTTCTGGAATTACATTGCTGACATCAACACCCACAGTTTCGGGCTGGAACGTTATCGCCAGTTCAACCAGGGACGGCAGGACGCGTTCCTTGCTCACGGACGCGATGTGGTGGGGAATGTCCCTGCTGCGTGTGCCCTAGGTTTTGGACAGGGGCGTTCGGCTCAGGGCCCGTTGACCATTGCCTTTTTAGCCGGTCGTATGGCGCCGCTGAACATCGAAAACCCGCGTCAGATCAGTGCCTACCAATATCCGCAGCAATATGGCCCGCGCAGCCCGACGTTTTCGCGCGCCAGCCTGGTGCGCCTGGGGCTAGATGAGGTGTTGTTTGTATCCGGCACCGCCAGCATTGTTGGCCACGCAACCCTGCACCCCGCCGATGTCGTGGCACAAACCCGCGAGACCATGACCAATATCAAGGCCGTGCTGGCCGAGGCAAACCGTCTGGCGAGCCGGAGGTTCGACCTGTCCAGCCTGCATTACAAAGTATACGTGCGCCACCCTGCCGATCTGGCGCAGATTCGCGCCGAGCTGGCGCACTGCGTGGGCGATACGCTCAAGGCGGTCTATCTGCAGGCTGATGTATGCCGCCAGGAACTGCTGCTGGAAATTGAGGCCACTGCTGCGCATCCGTTGGTGTCCATGTCCGGCCAGCGGGACTGATCATGCGCGCCGCATTGCGTGTGTTGCTGAATGGTTACGATTACCTGGTGCTGTATCTCGGCCTGGCCTGGCTGGGGATACTGTGCCTGGCATGGACGCCGATTGCGCTGCTGATTTACCCGCTCCTGTCCGAGCGCCGGGGACGGGCGCTGGGGCGTTACTTCACCATGGCGGCGTTTCGGTTTTACCTTGCCAGTCTCAGCCTGTCGCGCCGGTGCAGCTTTGACCTGGAGGCGCTGGATGTCCTGCGCGATGAACCGTCGCTGATTATTGCGCCCAATCATCCGTGCCTGCTGGATGCGGTGATGGTGATTTCACGCTTGCCGAATGTCGCCTGCGTGCTTAAAGACGATCTGATGAACAATGTTTTTCTCGGTGCCGGCGCACGGCTGGCGCGCTATATTCGCAATACACCGGTGCGGCGCATGGTGCAGCAGGCAACCCAGGATTTCGACTGCGGCAGCCATCTGCTGCTGTTCCCGGAAGGTACCCGCACCACCTCGTGCCCGGTCAATCCGTTCAAGGGCAGTATCGGCCTGATCGCGCTTCATGCACAGGTGCCGGTGCAGACGGTACTGATAGAAACCGATTCGGCGTATCTGAGCAAGGGCTGGCCGCTGTTCCGCAAACCGCCGATGCCGATCCATTACCGGGTGCGCCTGGGCCGGCGCTTTGATCCACCGCAAAATACCCAGCGCTTCATGGCTGAACTGGAACATTACTTTGCGCATGAGCTGGTACAAGGCTCGGCGTTTTACCCGACCCACTCCCTGCCCGCGCAGGCTGACCGTACCCTGTCATGACGACGCCATCGACCACGCATCTCGTCCTCATCCCCAGTTATAACCCCGGCGCCAAAGTCTATGAAACCGTGCGCGCGGCACGCCAATACTGGACCCCGGTGTGGGTGGTGGTGGATGGCAGCAACGACGGCAGCGCCGAGGGTTTGCTGGCGATGGCAGCGCAGGATGCCGGCCTGCGCGTGATGGTCTTGCCGCGCAACCAGGGCAAGGGAGCGGCGGTACTGCATGGCCTGGATCAGGCGGCAGCAGCGGGTTTCAGCCACATCTTAACCATGGATTCGGACGGCCAGCATCCCCCCGAGCGTATTCCTGCATTCATGGCGGAATCCGCGCGCCAGCCGGCGGCAATGATATTGGGCGTGCCGGTATTCGACGCCAATGCGCCGGGCTTGCGCGTCAAGGGGCGGCGCGTCTCCAACTGGTGGGCCAACCTGGAAACCTTGTGGGCAGGCATCGGCGACTCGCTGTTCGGGTTTCGCGTGTATCCGGTTGAAGCGTTGCGGCAGGTGATGCGCCACCAGCCGTGGATGCGTCACTTCGACTTCGATCCCGAGGCCGTGGTGCGCCTGTGCTGGCGTGGGGTCAGGCCGGTCAATCTGCCCGCCCCGGTGCGCTACTACCGCGCGGAGGAAGGCGGCGTGTCGCATTTCCGCTACCTGCGCGACAACGTGTTATTGACCTGGATGCACACCCGGCTGTTTCTGGGCTTTGTGATGCGCTTACCTGTTTTGCTGGCAAGGCGTGCGCTGGGGCGATTTTAGGTTCGTGATTTTCACGATTCGACCTTACTTAGGCTGGCCAGGGGCAGCCTTGATCGCTTGATATTCTGAAAACACGCCGACTTCCAGATGGCGTTTAACCTGGGTCAGCCCCGTAGCGCTCAGTGTGGCTAGGACTTGTTCTGGCGGTACGCAGGCTTCTATGCTGTCCCAGAAATAGCGCCACAGCGTCGCGTTATCTTTTTGAGTGGAAACGAACCGTGTCAGCAGCGGTATCACGCCGCGCATATAGTTTTTAAGCAGCCATCGCCAGAAACGGTTTTGCGGCCGGGTGATTTCAAGCAGGCATAAACGGCCACCGGGCTTCAAAACCCGTTCAAACTCTGCAAATGCCATGCTCAGATCGCTGATATGGCGCAGCGCATAGCCCATGCTCAGAAAGTCGAAATGATTGTCGGGAAAAGGCAAGGACTCGGCGCGACCTTCCATCAACACCATCGTGTCGGGCAACTTGCTGGCGGCCATCATGCCGGGACTGGGATCGACCCCGGTGACCAGGGCGGCATCGCCGGTCAAAATACAGGCTTGCGCTGCAACCAGGCCGGTGCCCACGCCGACGTCGAGCACCTTCATGCCCGCTTTCAAACCGCCGCGTATCAGCGCCTGGTGGCGATAGCGGGAACCGGTTCCCCACGCCAGCATAGCCTCGATACGGTCGTAATCCGCGGCGGTGTTGTCAAAAATCTGGCGCAAATAAGCTTGTCGATCTTGTTCTGTCTGGTAGTAATCGGTCAGCGGGACGTGCGGCGCGTGCACCGGAGCAGGGTCAGGGGTGGTCATGTTGTCACTTGCCTTTAAATGATGCCGCCGTTGATGGAGATAATTTGACCGGTGATATAGGCCGCCTGCATCGAGGCGAGAAACCCGATCAGGTCGGCGACTTCGTCGGGGGTGCCGGCGCGCTTCATCGGCACCATGCGCGCGATATCCTCGGCGTTGAACGCGGATTCGCTCATCGGGGTGTCGATAATGCCGGGCGCCACCGCGTTGACGGTGATGCCCCGGCTGGCGACTTCCTGCGCCAGCGACTTGGTGGCCGAATTGAGCGCGCCTTTGGCAGCGGAATAATTGACCTGACCGCGATTGCCGGTCAGCGCTGCGATGGATGACACATTGATGATGCGCCCCCAGCGGCTGCGTATCATCGGCATCATCAGCGGCTGGGTGACGTTGAAAAAGCCGTTAACGGAAACATCCATCACCCGGTGCCACTGCTCGGCGCGCATGCCGGGGAATACCGCATCGTCATGGATGCCGGCATTGTTGACCAGAACCTGGATCGGCTGGTGTTCGACGAGGGGGGTCAGCACATCGGCCACCGCCGCGCTGTCGGTCACATCGAATGCCAGCACCTGCGCACTGCCACCGCCGGCACAAATGGCATCGGCCAGCGCCTGTGCGGCTTGCAGACCGCGATGGGCATGAATGTAGACATGGCAGCCATCGGCAGCAAGACGGCGGCAGATGGCAGCGCCTATGCCGCCGCTGCCGCCGGTCACCAGGGCGTTTTTCATGGCGCTTCTCCTGAAACGGGGGTGAGTGCGTCAGCATCGAGCACGACTGCGGCGCGGCCCTCCAGCAGCAGGCGACCCGCTGCACTGACGCTGAACTGATAAAGAATATTGTTCTCGCTGCGCATGATGCAGGTGGCTTCCACCCGCAGATCGGCAGCGATGTCGTCCAGCCGGGGCACATGCAATTGTGTGCCGCGCACGCTGACCAGATAGCCGACCCGTGGGCCGGCACCGTCTGGCGGCGCCAGCAAGGCGCCGTGCACGGCCATGGCCTGTGCCGCGTATTCGATACCGCAGGCAGCACCGAGTCGGCCACCAGCGCGCAACGGGTTGTCGGCGGCGCGGTGGCTACTTGCGCGACACTGGATGCGCTGCTGATCCCATGCCTCCACCTGATCCAGCAAGCACATACTGCCCTGATGCGGGATGTGGCGGGCAATCCAGGCGTGGTTAAAGTGAGTCTCGCAAAGCGAGCCAGCGTCCCTCTCTCCCTCTGGGAGAGAGTTAGGAGAGAGGGAAATGGGAGTGGTTTGATTCAGCACAGCGTGATGGCCACGGCGAGACGCGTGCCGTCGAGGTAATCCAGCACCACGTGTTGGTCTTGCCGCAGGGCGATGGCGCGCAACAGCGGCAACCCGCGCGCGGCGGGAATGGCGATGCGCAAGGCTTCCAGCGCGGCATCGTCGAGCCGGTCCGCGCTGGCGTCAGTCAGGCTGACGGTGATTTGCGCCAGCGCCTGTGCGCTGCGTTGCGGCGCCAGCACCAGCGCAATGCCGAACGCATCGGGGATGGGGCGGGTGCTGTAGAGCGGCTCCGGGTAAGCGGTATCGCACGCCAGCAAAACGCTGCGGGTGTTATCTACCACCACCTGGGTGAGCGCTTCCAGCAGACCCGCGCCGAAGCTGGCGTCATACGCACTCAACACCGATGATGTGGTCATCGCGCCGGTGGCGATACCCCAGTAGCCGGCTGCAGTGTTATGCACGGAATTATGAAAGCGGGTCGGGGAAATTTGCCGGTCATCCGAGGCGAGCATTTCGCAGATGGCGTGACAATTTTCCCCATCGCCGCCAGACGAAGCAAACACGCTGGGCAAGCTGGCCGCATCGAGGCCGGCTGCGGCGATGGCTTCCAGCCCTGTCGCCAGGGTGAGTTTGACTATCGCGCCGCTGCGCCGGCGTTCTGCCGCAGGCAACAAAGCGGGGGGCGGCAGGATGGTCTTGTGCGGCTGATAGGGCTGCTGTCCGCCAAGAACCGCCTGGCTGCCTGGCCAGTCGGTCAAACCAGGGCCGAGCAGGCCGATGCCTTCGACATATGCGGTGAGAGTCGCGGTGAGCGTCATAGGTTACCCGCCCGTCCAAAAATCAGGCTGCAATTGGTGCCGCCGAATCCAAACGAGTTGCTGAGCACGCGCGCCACCGGCTGCTCGCGATTATCCAATACATAATCGAGATCCAGCGCGGGGTCGAGTTGCCGGGTGTTCAGTCCGGCGGGCAGCAAGCCGTGTTGCAGCGCCAGCGCGCAAATCACCGCCTCCACGCCACCGGCAGCGCCCAGGGTGTGGCCGGTCGCCCCTTTGGTGGAACTGCACGGCGTGGCCGGGCCGAATATGGCAGAAACTGCCTTGCCCTCCGCGGCATCGTTGCTTTGGGTCGCGGTGCCGTGCAGGTTGATATAGTCAATTTCAGACGGATTCAAACCCGCCATTTTCAGCGCATCCTGCATCGCCATGCGTGCACCCAAGCCCTCCGGATGCGGTGATGACATGTGATAGGCATCGCTGGATTCGCCTATCCCGAGCAGTAGCACGGCATCGGCGCTCAAGTTTTCTTGGGGATGTTCCGGGGTGCGTTCCAGCAGCGCGAAGGCAGCCGCTTCGCCGATCGAGATGCCGTTGCGTTGTGCATCGAAGGGGCGACATGCCTGTTCGGAAATCAGGCCGAGCGAGTTGAAGCCATACAGCGTCGTCAGACACAGCGAATCCACGCCTCCCACCACGGCCGCGTCGATCAGCCCCGCCGCCATCATGCGCCGTGCCGAACTGAACACCTTGGCGCTGGACGAACACGCCGAGGACACCACGACCGCCGGACCTGTCAGGCCAAAATAATGGCGCGTGAAATCGGCGACGGAGAAAGTATTGTGCGTGGTGCGGTAAATAAAATCGGCGGGGAGTGCGCCAGTCACCGGGTCGCGTCGCCGGTAGGCCAGCTCGGTCTGCAGAATGCCGGAAGTGCTGGTGCCGAGGAACACGCCTATGCGCTGCGCACCGTATTTTGCGATGGCAGCGCGCACCGCCTCGCCAAAGCCATCCTGCATCAATCCCAGCAACGCGAGCCGGTTGTTGCGGCAATCAAATTCGGCCAGGTGCGCGGGAAACTGCACCGCATCCACCCCTTCCACCTCGCCGATGAACGTCGCCAGATCCACCGTATCGAACGCGCACGGCGCCAGCCCGGGGCGACGCTGGCGCAGCGCGGCCAGAGTCTGGTCGAGGCCGCGACCGATGCTGCTAGTCGCGGTGAAATGGGAGAGCCAGAGCGGGTTCAAAGAAAAGTAAGCCTATCGCAAGTAAAGGAGAATTTTAGCAAATTCCAGTGGCTGGGTTGGATTAAATCGATGATTAACGGACTTCACCGACACCGTCCGTGTCCATGCGATGTCGCAATGACAGACAGGCCCCCAGCACCCCCAGCGCGAGACCGGCCAACACATCCACCGCTACATGCTGGCGTGTGGCCAGGGTGGAATAGATGATGCCGATACACCACGTCCAATTGACGATGAGTATCCACTGCGGCGCGTCAAAGCGGCGCAGCAAGTGATGTAGCCAGATCCCCGAAAAAATGGCTGTGGTGACGTGAAGCGAAGGGCAGGCATTACCCGAGGCGTCCATGCTTTTAAGGAATTCCACGTCAGGATACCGAGCCCAGTCGATATGGGCTGCGGGTACTGCCGTGGGCCAGAAGTAGAAGACGATCAGCCCGGCGAGGCAGGTCCCGGCCATAGCCAATCCATAGCCGTGCAGCTCGCGCCGCGTCGCCAGAAATGCCGGGGGCAGGGAAACATAGACCCACAGTGACAGGTACATGGGCAAGGCCAGAGGCTGAAAGCCGATCAGGCGATCCAGCAAGGTGATGGGCATCACCGTTGTCGGGTAGGCCGGGTCTTTGAGCAAATAGAAGTAAGCACCGAAAAACAGGCTGATGAAAAGCATGGTCCCGATACTTTTGAGGTGCAGATGCCGGGGAATGACCGCTGCACCTTGTCGGTACCAGGGCGTCTGCTGGCGATTTTCGTTCAAGGCTGGTTCTCCATGGAGATGCTGCAATACTGCTAGTAGATCGTTCTGTTAAAACAATTACAATAAACCGTTCGGCCTGAGCTTGTCGAAGGCCAGCATTGGTGCGGGACTAGCGGTTCGACAAGCTCACCGCGAACGGCAACCGGTTTTCTGGGACGCACTACTAGTCATGCAAGGGCCTGACGCAAGGTGACAAAACGCAGATTAGCTGCCGCAGCGGAGGCCAGTACAGTGGGGAGCACTTCGAGAATAACCGGGATGCCGTCAGGTGTGCGCGCCGCGTTGCCATCGTGCAGCAGTAAAATGGCTCCCGCCCGCAAACCGTGCAATAGCTTGTTTTTAACGCGTTCGCCGTCGCCAATCCGGGTGTCGAAACCGCGTGCCGACCAGCTGGCAAGCTGTAGCCCCAGTCGCGCGAGCACCGGGTCGAGAAAAGGATTGCGCAAGCCGGCTGGGGCGCGAAAAAACCAGGGCCGCTGGCCGGTAATCGTGGTGAGCGTGTCCTGGGCGGCCTGCAATTCACGCGTGATGCCGGAACGACCCATCAGTGAAAAATGATGGCGGTGATGCTGGCTATGGTTTTCCACGGCATGGCCGCGGCACACGATTTCGCGGCACAAATCCGGGTAGCGCGCGGCTTTTTCACCGATGCAGAAAAAGGTCGCCTGGATCGCGTAACGATCCAGCATATCCAGCACCTGCGGGGTGACAATGGGATCGGGGCCGTCGTCGATGGTCAGGGCGATTTCGTTTCTGGCCGTGGCAGCGACAGGCAGCCGTGTCCAATTCGGGCCCAGCCAGTGGCTGCGCGGCCACAGTCCGAGCAGCGTGAGCAGGGCGTGATTAGCCAGCACGGCGCCCAGCACCCAGCGCCACTGCCCAGGTTCGGTGATGACGAGAACCAGGGCCAGCACATGCAGGACGAGGGTTGCGCGGATCAGCAGCGTCGGTTGCCAGCGTGCACTACGCATGGGCTTTCCTGGCGAAAATCGCGGAATAAATCAGCGCCAGGATGACGCCCGGAGCCACGGTTACACCCATTGCCTGCAATATCGACACATTGGAAAACGCCAGCAGGCCAAAGCCTGCGACGGTAGTCAGGGCGGCAAACAGCATCGAGGCCAGGGTGCGCGGCGAAATGGTGCGGGCTATCGGTTTGGTCTCGGCCATTGCCCCCTCTCCCGGCGCGAAAGGGTGATCAGCCCGATCAAAAAATAGGGCGTAATTGGAGCCCACCGCGACCACCAGCAGCAAGCCCACCAGATGCAGAATAATCAATTGCTGGCCAAACACGGCCAATCCCGCCGTGACGGTGATGACCGCGGCCGCCAGCGGCGCGACGATGCGTAGCACGCGCATGGGCGAGCGAAAAACCCATAGCAGCAGTCCGATAAGGGCGACCAGCCCGCCTAGTGACAACAGGATGGCTTCATGCAGATATCCGGAATACAGGCGGTCGGACTCGGCTTTCATATCCACAAACAGCACATTGGATAAACCCGTGGCGCTCAGCGCAGCGTGAATTCGACTGGCGTTGATTCCGACACCCTCAGCGGCGGTAAGCGGCAACAAGGCACTCCAATGGCGGTCTTGCCGGATGAGTAATGCATCCACTGCCATGGCCATCGAGGTCTGTTCAAGATCGGACGCTTGCAGCAAGGGCTGGCTGCGCGCGGCTGCGACATCGGCAAGAAACGGCGCAAACCGTTGTGCGCGCACCGGCAAGCCCTGAACAGCTTGCGCCAGCCGCGTTTCCAGCTCGGCGGGGGCGGGCAAGCTGGCTTGGCGGGCGTGCTGCGTCGCGGTGCTGGGAAGATAACGGCTGGGGCTTTCAAATCCGGCGAGTTCGCCTTGATCGACTTGCGTTTGCAGCGCCGCGGAAACCCGTTCGGAAGACTGTAATACGGATTCCCGGCTCGCGCCGGATACCACCACCAGGTAACGCACATCAGGCGCCCCCATGTCGGCGCGCAGACTGGCATCCAAGGCCAGATCGGCTTGCGATACCGGACTTAATGAGGATATCTGGTCATTCCACAAACTGGCGCGGTGCTGGACGAGGACGGCACAGGCCGCCAGCAGCAGGATCGCGGCCGCCCAGCGCAGCGCAGCGGCGCGCTGTACCAGACGGGACAGGACCAAGCCGATAGCCGATACATCATGAATGCGAAAATTCGCCGGCAACAGATGAGGCAAGACGAAGCGGGTCACCGTTGCAGCGGCGATCAGACCGGCAATCGAGTACAGGCCGAGTTGAGCCAGGCCCGGAAAGCCGGACAGCAGCAGCGAAGCAAAGCCGAATATCGAGGTCAGCACGCCGAGGCGGACGGTGGGCCAGAAGCGCTTGATCCAGCCCTGCTGATCTACCCCTCCCCGTTCCGATTGCACAAACAGGTAGACTGAATAATCCACTGCCTCACCGATCAGTGCGGTGCCAAATCCCAGGGTGATGCCGTGTACCGCCCCAAAGCCCAGACTGACTGCCGCAACGCCTGCCAGCGCGCCGCTGATGACGGGCAAAAAACCCAATGCCAGTGCGGTTAAGGAACGATAAACCAGTAACAACAGGGTCGCGATAAGCGCCACGCTGATAATCGACAGGCGGCTGACCTGACTTTTGATGGTGTCGCGCGAAGTCACCGAAAACACGCCGGGGCCGGTCATCACCAGTTTGGCGGCAGGGATTGCGCTGGGCGCCGTGTCAAACGCTTGCCGGATAACGGCCATGGCGCGTTGCTGGGCGTCGGTATCGGCACCCGAAGCGCGTGTTTGTATCAGCATCAAGGCGCGCGCGCCGTCGCGTGACGCCCATGCGCCATCAACCATCCGCGGGCGGGTGCCGCCGTTGAGCTGTTCGAGCAATTGCACCATCTCACCGGTCGGGTCGCGTGGCAGCAGCGACTTGACCAGCAGACCGGCGGGCGAGGCGAGCAGGTCGATGCTGTCGCTCAAGGCAGCATGCAGGCCGTCCACGCTGAAGCGTGCAGGCGTCACGGCGGGACTGAGCAGGTAGCGATTATTGAACAGAAAAGCACGGTCGCGCTCGGCGCTGACGGGTTCGCCGTTATTGACGCTGACAAAGTCAGGATCGGCGCGCAGGCGCTGGGCGATTTGTTTGGAAAGCCTGGCGCGGGCGGACGCATCGGCGCCTGCTATGCCCACCAGAATCAGGCGCGAGGCCAGGCCGTCAGTGATCTGATCGAGGAGCAACTGCTGTGCTGGCGTGGGGCTGCGCGGTAAAAATGCCGATAAATCAGTGGTGAATTGGCTGCGGCTGATGATGATGCCGCAGACGAGGATGAACGCCAGCCACAAGGCTATCGCTGTCCGGCCGCGCCGCGCTGGGATTGGTCTCACGGTGTGGCCAACTTTTCGACCAGCATCAGCGAGCTGTCGCCGTCGGCCTGGGTGATTTCGATGCTGCGCACTGCGTCGCGCACCCCCGCAATACGGATGCGCTTTACCACTGCCTGCATTTTTTCATCCAGCGGCAGAAGTTGCAGGGTCCAGTGTTCGCTTGTGCCGTCCAGATTTAGTCGGTAATTGCGTTCCAGCGCCTTGCGGTCACCCGCCAGGGTGCCGCGGATGCTGTCAATGAAAGCCGCCAGTTCCGGGTAATCCTGCAATTGCAGGCGATGTTTCTGGCGGCCGCGTTCGATCACCAGGGTGCCGGCATCCACCGTCATGGATTCGGCTTTGGGTTTGAGGGTGCGCTTTTCCAGGTGGTCGGGTGCGGTGTAGAACAGTTCGCCGGAGGATTCCACCGGTTTGTCGAGCATGGCGATGGATTTCTTTTCGACAAAGCTGGCGCGGCCGGAACGGGTTTGCGCCAAGTCGCGCATGAGCTGGTCAATGTCCCAGTCGGCGGCGTGGCTGATGGCAGGCAACAGCGCCAGTGCAACGAGCATGCTCCGTAGGACGCGCAGCAAAAAAATAAGGGGGGGCAGTGTCATCATGATTTGGGAGGCATTGCAGTGGGTGCGGGCTGCCAGAAATCGAAAAAATTAAACCAGTTATACGGTGCCTTGCGGCAGTATTGATCCAGCAGCGCGGCATAACGGGTGATCGCCGCTTGCAGGGCGGCGTCGCGCTGCCCACGCGTGACGTCAGAAAAATCCGCCAGGGATTCGAAATGGATGGCGTAACGGTTGCCGCCCAGATACAGCCCGGTCATGAACACCACCGGACGCCGCAGCAATGCGGCCATGCGGAACGGCCCGCTGGGCAAGTGGGCGTCAGCGCCGAGGATCTGCACCGGGTACAGCGTATCGTTGCCGGGGGTGCGATCGACTAGCATGCCGACCACACCCCCGGCATCCAGGCGCTCACGCACCTTGAGCATGGAATCAATGTGCCCCAGGCCTATGATATCCTGCACCGCCTGCGGATTAATCGCAGCCAGCATGGCGTTGATTTTTTGTGCGTTATCCTCGTGCATCAGCATGGCGACACGCAAATCCGTGTGTTTACGGCCAATCGCACGGATCACTTCAAAGCTGCCCAGGTGCGCACCCATCAGGAACAAGCCCTTGCCGTCGGCAAGCAGGCGATGCAGCGTGTCCTCGCCGTGCACTTCAAAATCAAACAAATCGAAGCGGTGGTTGACCAGATAGACACGGTCATGAATGGTGGCGGCAAAGGTGAAGAAATGCCGATACAGATCCCGCCAGCGGGCAGGCCGACCTAACGCACGCCCGAGATAAGCGCTGGAAGCACGACGACTGGCCGGTGCAAACAGCAGAAAATAAGCGGCGATCAGGTGCAGTACGCCGCGCGCTACGCGCCGCCCCAGACGCAGTGATATCCAGGTCATGACGCGCAGCATCAGCATGTTGCTGCGCTCCGGGGCATGTGCCCATGCGGTGTGACTGGCTGTCGGATGAGGTGTCATACAGGCGCTCCCGGCACGATATTGCCGCTGGCGATTTTGCGCGTACCCGCCACGATGTCAAAACGGATCGTGCCGCTGGCCGAGACGGTGTGCTGGATCACCAGTTCGTCGCCGGGACTCGCCGGGCTCAGAAACTTGACCGAGCTGATCTCGCACAGATCCAGCGCGATCCCGCGGGTCCTGGCAATGATTTGCAGCGCCACGTCCAGCAGCACCACGCCGGGGAGGATGGGGGTGCCGGGAAAATGCCCGGCAAAAGTGGGATGATCTGGCGGAACGATCCAGTGCGTGGCGTTATTCATGCGGGTTTTCTCGTGCTGTGCGTCTGAAACAACGCTTGCAGCGCTGCGGTGCTTCTGAAACAGGGCTTGCAGAGCTGCGCGCGGCAGTTTTCCTGTGCTGTTGCGCGGCAGCGCATCCACAAACAGCAGGGGGCGCGGCAGGAAAACCGGGTCAATCCGTTCGCGTAACGCCGCCAGCAGGGTTGACGCCTCCATTCCCGGAGCCACCACGCACGCAGCAAGCCGTGTGACGTGGTCGGGACTGGTTTCGTCGGGCATGTAAAAAGCGCCGTCCACCACGCCAGGCAGGGTGTTGAGCAGGTGGTCGAGACTCGCCAGGGAATGCCGTTTGCCCGCGATATTGACCAGATCGGCCATGCGTCCGTGGAGTAAAAAGTGCTCGTCTGTAATCGGTTCGATCCTGTCGCTCATGGCAATCGGTGTCTCGATGTGGCCGCCGCAAGCGCACACACAATCATCCTCCACGACCCATTTTATCCCCGGAAGCAGTTGCCATTCTGCGCTTCGCGTGGGGCGGCGGGTCGCAATCAGGCCGGTTTCGGTGCTGCCATAGATTTCCATTAGCGGCGCATTACAACGTGCCTCAATTTCCTGCGCGAGTTGGGCAGACAGCGGCGCAGTGGCGGATACCACAAGTGTGACCTCCGGCAGCGCCAGCTCCGCATCCAGCAAGGCGCGTAGATGCACGGGCGAGGATGCCAACACTCGTGGCGTGGGCACAGCCGCCAGTGCATGGCAAATGTCGGCCGGGTAAAACGGCTGCGCATGGCTGAGTGCGTTGCCGCTGAGCCAGGCCATCAGTACCGTGGATTCAAAGCCGTACATGTGTTGTGGTGGTACCGTGCCGATCAGGGTGCAGGGTGTGTTGTGCAACAGCCCCAGGCGCAATGCTTCAGCCTGCACACTGCTGACCAGTGCACCCCAGGTTTTGGGATGCGGTTGCGGGGTACCGGTCGAGCCTGAAGTGAATACCACCGCGATGAGCTGCTGGCTGTCAATTTGCGGAATGGCAAATGCGTCCTGTTGGCTAACGCCCGTGACCGCGTATCGCAGTTGGGGCAGATCCACCGTGCAGTGATCGCTATCCGTCAAACAAAACACATCCGGTGCAAAAACCTTGATCTGGCGCACCACTTCCGGTGTGTGGGTAGACGGCAGCAGGCTGACTTTGCCGGCCACAATGGCGGCCGCCAGACCCACGCTAAAACGGTAACGATCGCTGCACATATTGAGCAGGTGATTCCCTGCGGGAAACCGTGCGACAAGCTGGCTGACCTCCGCCAGGAACTGGCGCAGCGTGACGGCGCCATCGGCGCGCCATGCGATGATGCTGTCCGGGGAGACGTGTGATACCAGCGACAGAGAAGACATGATCTAGGCAGTAACGACTAGCGTGGACGCGCCGAGGTGTTCCTGAACGCCCGCACCGCATCGAGGATGTGCGTGTGCCGCACCTCGGGCAGCATCCATCTGCGTACCCAGTATTCGGCAATGAACATCAGCGCGACCAAAGGCAGCGTCAGGAAATTGGCAAAAACCGACCATGTGGCCAACGGTGCCAGAAAGAAGAGCAAGGTGGAAGCCAACGCCATCGCGGCAAAAAACAAGGTCCAGGCGACCGTGACCTGACCTGCGTAAATTTCATGCTGCGGCGTCAACGGGGCATGCACCGCCTCTGCGAAGCGCGTGCAGAGCGGTTGCCGCCCAGCGATCAAAGTCCGGCCAAAAGTCATCAACAATATTAGCTGCATACCCACATTTTGCAGCCAGTAAACCAGCCCAAAATGGCGCTCAAGCGCCGACCATCCAGCCCACAGCGCAATACACGACAGCGCCAGCACACCCAGCATGACGAAGCGCCGGGGTGAATTCCAGGCCAGCACCAGTGCGATCAGCACTACGGGCGCAATGGCCACCAGCGCGCCCAGGCTGCTGCTGTGCGCGGATTCGTTAGTGTAGTGCGCCAGCAGCGGATAGCCGATCACCAGCGCGGCGATGCCCAGCCAGCGCGCGATGCGGCGTACCACTAGCAGCCTGTCAGACTTAAAGGAAATCGGCTGCAAATCCGTCTGGCCGGTCCATATTTCGCCGCTTTTTTGGTCAATAGAACGACTATTGACCTGCAAAACCGGCAAAATCTGTCCTCGCCCAGCCGAATTTTGCGAGCATCCGCTATGCGGCTTGCCTGCTTGACCCACTTCGCTTCGATTCTTCAAGTCTGACAGGCTGCTAGCGGGTTCTCTGTGCTGCGATATAGTCGGAGAGGCTGCGCAGCGAGCTGAAAATGTGCTGGTTGTCTACACTGTCGGTACGCAGTTGCAGGCCATAACGCTTGGAGACCACCAATGCGACTTCCAGCACATCAATCGAGTCCAGGCCCAAGCCTTCGCCATACAACGGGGCGTCAGGGGTAATTTGATCTACTGTGACCTCGAGGTTCAGACACTCGATCATCAATTCAGCAACTTCACGTTGCAAATCCGCGGGACTGGGGGCGGTAGGTTTCTGGTTATCTTGCATGGCAGTTCAATAGTGTCCGGTTAAATTCAGTCATGAAGGCTGCAAATCCAGTATCAAAGCCAGTTTTGATCGATTGCAACTTGCCGCTGCGGTTTCAAAACAGAAGCCGGGCACCCTGATTTTGGGGTGCCCGGCTTGGTATCAGAATGGTGCGCCCGACAGGATTCGAACCTGTGACCCTTGGCTTCGGAAACCAATACTCTATCCAACTGAGCTACGGGCGCATTTGAGAAAATCAGGCGCAAATCATAGCGGTTTTTTCCGGAAACGTCCATGCCAGGCTTTTGCAGTTGACTGAATTACCGTTATAATTGCGGGTTTTAGACATTACACAAGACAAGGATTTCCCCATGAGTGGCCCCGAAGAAATGGAAAAAACCACAGTTACGCAATTCCTGATCGCCCTGGTAGGTGCGTTGATCCCGGTGCTGATCGTTGCTTTCCTGATTTTCAAACTGGTTATGGGCATCCAGGCCACTCACGTTGGCGCTGAAGATACCAAGGCGGCGGCGGAAGAAATTGCCAAGCGCCTGAAACCGGTGGGCGAAGTCGCCATCGGCGAAGCCAAGCCTGATGTTGGCGGCGTGGTGGACGGCAAGAAAGTCTACGAAGGCCTCTGCCAGGCTTGCCACGCCACCGGCGCTGCGGGCGCACCGAAGGCTGGCGACAAGGGCGCCTGGGGCCCGCGCATTGCGCAAGGCAAGGACACCCTGTTCAAGCATGCCATCGGCGGCTACACCGGCAAATCCGGCACGATGCCTGCCAAAGGCGGCAACCCGGCTCTGTCCGACGCTGAAGTAAAGGCGGCGGTGGAACACATAATCGGGCTGGCGAAGTAAACACTTGGATTTTCGATTCGGAATAAGGACGGCTTCAGCCGCCCTTATTTTTTCAGCATCGCCTTCAACTGCGCCAGCCGCGCCGTGCCTTCCGATTTCTGCACTTCCGGCGCGCTTTCCCGTCCGCTGATGCGCAAGTCGTCCTGCGCCAGCTCGGCGATGAAGCGGCTCGGCTCGCAGGCCTGCCATTCGCGGCCGCGCTTGCGCTTCGAGCAGTAGCTCAGGGTCAGTCCCCGCTGGGCGCGGGTGATGCCGACATACATCAGCCTGCGCTCTTCCTCCACCAGCCCGTTGTCGATGCATTCGCGATGCGGCAGAATGCCGTCCTCCACTCCGACCAGGAAGACATGGGGATACTCCAGCCCTTTCGCCGCGTGCAGGGTGGACAGGCGCACCGCATCCAGATCCTGGCTGTCGCGGTTATCCAGGATGTTGATCAGGGCGATGGTCTGGGTCAGCTCGATGATATTCTTGCCGTCCTCCTCGCCCTTCTTGGAGAGCCAGGCAACGAATTCCCGCACGTTGTTCCATTTGCTTTCCGCCGCGCGCGGCTCTTCGCTGTCGAACAGGTGCATCTCGTAGCCGATCGCCTTGAGCAGATCCTCGATGATGGTCGCGGCCGATTCCCGTTCGGCGCGGAATTGCAGGTTGTTGATGAACTGGCAGAACTCCATCAGGGAATGATACTGCTTGGAGCCAAGCTGGTTTTCCGCCCCGGCCTCGAAGGCGGCGGCGAATAGGCTCTGGTTGCGCTGCGCGGAATAGTTGCCGAGCTTTTCCAAGGTTTGTGTGCCGATGCCTTTTTTCGGCGCGGTGACGGCGCGGATGAAAGCGGGATCGTCGTCGCTATTGGCCAGCAGGCGCAAGTAGGCGATCACATCCTTGATCTCGGGCTTGTCGAAAAACGAGCTGCCGCCGCTCAGCTGGTAAGGGATGCGCTCGTTGCGCAGCTGCTGCTCGAACACCCGCGCCTGATGGTTGCCGCGATACAGGATGGCGTAATCGGCGAAGCGGGTGCGATGCTCGAACTTGTGCGCCAGCAGCCGCATCACCACGCTTTCCGCCTCGTGCTCCTCGTCCTTGGCGGCCATCACATTGATCGGGTCGCCCAGGCCAAGATCGCTCCACAATTTCTTCTCGAACAGCTTGGTGTTGTTGGCGATCAGGCTGTTGGCAACGCGCAGAATGCGGATACAGGAGCGGTAGTTCTGCTCCAGCTTGACCACGTGCAGGTGATCGTAGTCCTCGCGCAGGGTATGCAGATTCTTGATATCCGCGCCGCGCCAGCCGTAGATTGCCTGGTCGTCGTCGCCCACCGCGGTGAAGGCACCGCCGCTGCCGGTCAGCTGACGCAGCAACTGGTACTGGCAGCCGTTGGTATCCTGGTATTCGTCGATCAGCAGGTAGCGCAGCTTGTTGCGCCATTTCTCCAGGCTTTCCGGAACCGTGCTGAACAGTTCCACCGGCAGGCGGATGAGGTCGTCGAAATCCACCGCCTGATAGGCGCGCAATGTGTCCTGGTAGGCCCGGTAGGTTTTTGCGGCATGCTGTTCGAGTTCGTTCTCGGACTGATTCAGCGCCAGGTCGGGCGATATCAGCGAGTTTTTCCATAGCGAGATGCGCTGCTGCACGCCCCGGATCTCACCCTTGTCGGTGGTCTTGATGATGTCGCTGAGGATCTGGGCGGCATCGGTGGCATCGAATATCGAGAACCGCGGCTTGTAGCCGAGGTGCGCGGCATCCTTGCGCAATATCTGCATCCCCAGCGAATGAAAGGTGGTGACGGTCAGTCCCCGGCTGGGCTTGCCCTGCAACAGCTTGGCGGCGCGCTCGGACATCTCGCGCGCCGCCTTGTTGGTGAAGGTGATCGCCGCGATATGGGCGGGCGAATAGCCGCATTCCTCGATCAGGTAGGCGATCTTGTGGGTGATCACACGGGTCTTGCCGCTGCCCGCGCCGGCCAGTACCAGCAGGGGGCCGTCGAGATATTTCACCGCTTCGCGCTGCGGGGCATTGAGATGGGAAAGCATGAATCGAGTATGAGTCCTGAGTGCTGGGTGCTGAGTAGCACTGAAGCTGATTTTAACACATGGGGTGGCACGCCCTGTAAAATGAGCGCAAACCCATTCAGGACTTGGCACTATGGCCACTTACGCCATCGGCGACATTCAAGGCTGCTTTCAGGCACTGCAGCTATTACTGCAAAAAATCGACTTCGACCCCGCGCGCGACCGGCTGTGGCTGGTGGGCGATCTGGTCAACCGCGGGCCGGATTCACTAGCGGTGCTGCGCTGGGCAAGGTCGCTGGGCGACAAGGCGGTGGTCGTGCTCGGCAACCACGATCTGCACCTGCTGGCGGTCGCCTACGGCTTCGTCAAACCGCATCGCAAGGATACGATAGCTCAAGTGCTGGCGGCGCCCGACCGTGCCGAACTGCTCGACTGGCTGCGCCACCAGCGCCTGTTTTATGCCGAGGACGACTATGCGCTGGTGCATGCCGGCCTGCTGCCGCAGTGGTCGGTGAAGAAAGCCGCCGCCCTCGCCCACGAAGTCGAGCAGGAACTGCGCGGCAAGCATCATCTCGATTTTTTCGCACACATGTACGGCAACGAGCCCAAAGCCTGGAGCAAGGACCTGCATGGGATGGCACGGCTGCGCATGATCACCAACGCGATGACGCGGCTGCGCTTCTGCACCCCGGAAGGGGAAATGGAATTCGACCACAAAGGGCCGCCGGAAATTTTCCCGGCGGGCCATCTGCCCTGGTATGAGGCCCCCAACCGGAAAAGTGCCGATAGCACGATTATTTTCGGCCATTGGTCGGCGCTGGGGCTGCAGGTGCGCAGCAATCTGATGGCGCTGGATACCGGCTGTTTGTGGGGGGGAGACCTTACGGCAGTGCGGCTGGAGGATCGGCAGGTTTACCAGATTTCCTGCCAGGCTCTGTCAAGTTCAACGCATTGGCAATAGCCTTCTCCGCCATCACGGCCAGTTCGCGCCGGCTGCGCCCATGAACCGGCAACGGTTCGAGGTAGGTGATTTCCGCCGCCAGATCCGGCTCGTTCAAGATGCGGAGCAGGGAAGCGCCGAAGCTCATGTCATCCACATAAGCCGGGGATAAATTCACGGTGCCGTCGCGATGCACGTAGCGGATCGCCACCGGCCGGAGTCGGGCTTCACTGGTGATTGCCGATTGCAGCAGGGAGGCATGGAACGGCCGGAGCAAGGTGCCGTTGCTGGTGGTTCCTTCGGGAAATACCGCCACGCAATCACCCTGTCTGAGGGCGTCGACCACTTCCCGGTTGGCCCGCGCCGTGTCATGGCGCCGCGCCCTTTCGATGAACAGGGTTCCTAATTTCACCGCCAGCCAGCCGATCACCGGCCAGGCACGCACCTCGGCCTTGGCAACAAAACGCACCGGGCATACCGCATCGAGCAGGTAGACATCCAGCCAGGAAACATGGTTGGCGACGAACATCACGCCTGCCGCCGAGACCTCCGGCACCTCGCCCCTGACGCTGAGCCTGACGTTGAGAATGGCGAGCACGCGTGCCGACCAGCGGCGGATCAACTCAGTGCGCCGAGCCCGGCCAACCAGGGGAAGCAGCAATGCGACCTTGATCACCGCCACCAGCAGATGAAGGACGAGTCGCGCCAACCGCAAGGTGCGGATCAGAAAGCCGTTGCTCCGATTAGGCGGCCGCTCCCAGGAAGTGTCGTGCATATCGCCTGTTCACCTTGGACATGGGCAACAGCACCAGAAAGTCCGCAGTATTGAAATCGGGATCCCAAGCGGGATCGCCGCAAATGTAAGCGCCTGCTTGCAAGTACCCCTTGAGCAGCGGGGGAAGAGGAGCAGACACGGAAGACTCGCGAGTGAGCTTGTCCAGGGGCAACGCGCAACGCGGGAAAACGCGCCACTCGATAGGGCTCATGTTATCGACTCTGAGATTATTATAAAGGCTGGCGGCGGCGTGTCCACCATCGGCCATGCTTACGCTGGCACAGCCCATCAGGTATTCGTAGCCGTGGCTAAGCATGTACTTCGCCAACCCCGACCAAAGCAGGCTGATGGCTGCACCGGTGCGGTAATCGGGATGTATGCAGGAACGCCCCACCTCCACCATGCCGGGGGAAAGATGCAGCAGGCGCGTAAGATCGAACTCGCTTGCCGAGTAGAGCCCGCCAATTTTCTTTGCCCGATCCGGCGGGAGAATGCGATAGGTGCCGACTACCTCACCGGTATCGCCGTCGCGCACCAGGAGATGCTCGCAGAACGGATCGTAAATATCCCGGTCCAGCCCGGCCTCGCCGCCCGGCAGGCGCGCACCCATTTCCTCCGCAAACACCCGGTAGCGCAGGCGTTGCGCCTGCTTCACCTCGTCCGCTGACTGGGCGTAAGAGACAAAAAGCTTCTTTGATACCGCGCTACCCGGCGTTTGTGCCTGTTGAAGTTGCATTTGTTCCTCCTATCCGTTGATGGATGGAGGAACAATAAGAGAAACGTATTACGGCAGAATGTCAGCAGAATGACATTTATATGACAGCGAGCCTATTGGGCTGAGCGTCAATGGGTGACGCGGGTGACGCCGCCGCCAGACAATATCCTTACCCGCTCGCCGACCCTGAACTGCTCATCGGCTTCCTGGGTTATGGCGATCATACGGCCATTGTCCAGCTTGACGGTGATTTCCAGGCCGTCCTTGCTCATCACGCCCTCTTCGAGCATGGAGCCGGCCACGCCACCGGCCACGGCACCCAGAATCGTGCCGACGGCGCTGCCCTTGCCCTGCCCGATATTGCTGCCGGCGATGCCGCCGACCACCGCGCCCGCACCGGTTCCGACCGGGCTCTTGGTGCCTTCGATTTTGACGTGACGCACGCTTTCCACCACGCCCATTTGGACTTCCTGCACCTGACGCGCCTGCTCGCGACTATAAGCCCCGCCCGACATGCTCGATGCACAGCCGCCGAGTACTGCAACAGACGCCGCCGCAACCGCAATCAATTTCACCAACCTGGTATTCATTGTTTAACCCTCAAGGTTCATTCTAAAGTGTTCCTTAAAACGCGAGTGCAGCTCTTCGCGCGCCAGCGTATGGTTCTGCCCGCCGCGACTGGCGATCTTGACCGAGCCCAGCAGCGAAGCCAGCCGCCCGGTAATCTGCCAATCCATGCCGCGAGCGATCCCGTACAACAGGCCGGCCCGGTAGGCATCGCCGCAACCGGTGGGATCGACCACCTCCTGTGCTTTAACGCAGGGGATTTCGTGGCGTTGACCCTCGGCATAAATCTCCGAGCCCTGCCCACCTCTTGTGACAACCAGCGCCTTGACAAGTTTTGCCAGCTGTTCGATTTTCTGTCCGGTGCGCTCCTGCAACAGCTGCGCCTCGTAGTCGTTGAGGGCGACATAATCCGCCAGCTCGACGAAGTTCAGCAGCTCCTCGCCGTCGAACATCGGCAGGCCCTGACCAGGATCGAACACGAACGGTATCCCCGCCTCGCGGAACTCGCGGGCATGCTGCAGCATGCCTTCCCGGCCATCCGGCGCGACGATGCCGAGGCCGACGTTCTGCGCATCGCCGATATGGTTGTGATGCGAATAGTTCATGGCGCCGGGGTGAAAAGCGGTGATCTGGTTGTCGGCCAGATCGGTAGTGATGAAGGCCTGCGCGGTGAAGGTTTCGGGCACGCTGCGCACATGCTCCTGCGCCAGGCCGAGCTTCTCCAAGCGCTTCGCATAAGGCAGGAAATCATCGCCCACGGTCGCCATGATCTGCGGCTCGCCGCCGATCATCTCCAGATTGTAGGCGATGTTGCCGGCGCAGCCGCCGTACTCGCGCCGCATGTCCGGGACCAGGAAAGCGACGTTGAGAATGTGGATCTGCTCTGGCAGGATGTGGTTCTTGAAGTGGTCGTGAAACACCATGATGGTGTCGTAGGCGAGAGAGCCGCAAATCAATGTGCGCATGGGTTACTCCGGAAATGAATTCCGGCAGATTATAGCAGCTTACCGCCCCGCGCCTGGCCTTTCCATCTAGGCATTAGCACCGGCCAGCCTGAACTGTCCGACCGCCTCGTGCAAGGTTCTGGAGGTACTGACCAGGTCCAGCATGGCATTGCGCGCCCGTTCGATATCGTTGGCGGTGGAAGCGGTGATGTTCGCCACGGTTTCGATATTGGCCGAGATCTCGGTACCCACCGCCGACTGTTCCTCGGTCGCCACCGCGATCTGCTGCAGCATGTCGGTGACGACATGCACCGACCGGTCGATCTCCTGCAGCACCCTTCCAATTTTCTCGCCCAGGCTCACCCCTTGGCTGACTTCGTCTTTGGCCAGCGCCATCGACTCCGCCGCCTGGCTGGTGCCGGCCTGGATCACCTGTACGATGCGTGAGATATCGGCAGTCGAGGCGGCGGTGCGCTCCGATAGTTTTCTCACTTCGTCGGCCACCACCGCGAAACCGCGCCCCTGTTCGCCGGCACGGGCAGCCTCGATGGCGGCGTTCAGTGCCAGCAGATTGGTCTGTTCGGCAATATCCCGGATCATATTGCTCACCGCCGCAATGCGCTGGATCGATACACCCAGTTCACCGATGTTGTGAGCCGAGACCGCGACGGTTTCATCAATGCGGCCGAGAGCGTCTATTGTCTGGCGGCCGGTGTCGTTGCCGGACTTTACCAGCTCCAGCGATTCGTTGGCCGCCGTTGCGGCGCTCGCGGCATTGGTGGCGATCTCGTTGATGGTATTGCCCATTTCCTCGATCGCGTTGCTGACCTGAAACACCTTGTCCGACTGCTCCCTGGCATTGGTGGTCACCGCATTGGTCATGTCGCTGATGCCATGCGCGGTTTGCTTGGTCTGGTCGGCAGACACATGCACGTCGCGCAGGATGCTCTCGAAGCGCGCGACGAAGCCGTTAATGGTCCTGGCCATGTTGCTGATTTCATCGTCGTTGGCGGCCGGCAGGCGGCGGCTCAGATCGCCCTGATGCAGATGGGTCACCACTTCGGTAATATCCTCTACCCGCTGTTTCAGGCTACGACTGAATATCACCTGGAACACCGTCACCACCAGCCCGGCCAGAACCAGCGGCAGCAGCACCACCCACAGGATCCGGGTCATGTCCGACCTGATCCGCTGTCTGGATTGAACTTCCTCCGCCTTGTTGACGGCGACGATGCTGTCCAGGTCAGCCACCATCGGTTCGAGATGCGACTTGTACAGCGCATCCGGAATCACCAGGGCATCAGCCGGGCTTTCGGCGGCGATCTTGATCGCGCCATCGAAACCACGCGCATACTCCTGCCAGGCATTCAGCACTGATTTGATCTTTTCGCCCTCCGCCTGGCCGATGATCATCTGACCCAGCTCCCGGATATGCGTATCCGCCTGGACCAGCTTTTCCCGGGTATCGGGCAGGATCGGGTCGAGCCGGGATATAGCCAAGGCGCTGGCCTTGATTTCGATCAGGCTCTTGTCCAGGATCTGCCTGGATTGATAATCATCGAACTGATGCTGCAGGCGGCCCAAGCTCAGGGAAACGAAAATGACGACCGCCAGCAGGCCGGCAACGGTGACCGTAGTCATCAGGGTAAGTTGTTTTTGGAGTGTCACGAGGGATCCGATTCAGCTGTGGTAAGGATAGGCCGGCTCGTGTGCAGACGTTGCCCATAGAGCCGTGCAGGCTGGAATTATGCTGACACTGTGTTACCGGAATGTGACAGGAGAAGCGCTTTCGATCACACCAGCCAGAACGAGGCGCCGCCGACCAGCGCACCGATTACCGCGCCAGCCAGCACATCGGTCGGGTAATGGAGGCCGAGCACCATGCGCGAAGCGGCCACCAACAGGGTGAAAGGCAGCAGCAGCACGGCAAGGGAAGGATAGTAGTTCAGCGCCACCAGCGTGAAGGCCACCGCGTGCAGGGTATGGCCGGAGGGGAAGCTGTACTTGTCGAGCGGCGGCACGCTGAGAATAATGTCGCGGTAGAACTCGAAGGGGCGCGGTCGCAGGGTTTTGGCCTTGAGCCATTTATAGAGCAGGGTGCAGGCCAGCCCGGTAGCGGCCATGTGCAGCACCGGCACCACGGCTATTTCTTCTTCACACAGCAGCAGGGCCAGCATCAGCCCATACCAGAATACCCCGTCTCCCAACTGGCTGATTACACCGAACAGCCGGCCGATGGACCTGAGACGGTTGGCCCGGTTAAAGTGAAGACATAGCGCCAGGTCCCAGGTTTGAATCTGATCCAAGTACGAAACGGTCTTGCTTTCCATGCCGGCCTCCTTCGTCCACGATTTCCAGCAACAGTTGTTCGAAGCGCTCGCAAATCAGGCTCCAGGCCAGGCCGTCGGTGCTATGACGGGCATTGCCGCCCAGCCGCGCGACCATCTCCGGCCGACCGGCCAGAATCGCCGCCTGGTCGCAGAACAGGGAAAGGTTGCCGAACTCCGCCACCAGGCCATTTTCGCCATGGTGAATATGCTCTGCCGCTGCGGCATAGTTGTAGGCCACTACCGCCAGCCCGCTGGCCATCGCCTCCAGCGTCACATTGCCGAAGGTTTCGGTCAGGCTGGGAAACAGGAACACGTCGGCGGAGGCATAATGCTCGGCCAGATCGATGCCGGTTTGCATACCGGCAAAAACATGTCCCGGATTGCGAGCCTGCAGCATTGCGCGCTGCGGACCATCGCCCACCCACACCAGCTTTGCCCTAGGGAATCTGGTACTCATCGCATCGAAGGCGTCCACCACTGTCTCGAGATTTTTTTCTGCCGCCAGCCGGCCGACATGGACTGCCACCAATCCGTTCTGGCCCACTCCCCAACTGCGGCGCAATTCCATACTGCGGCGCGCGGGACTGAACAGATCGGTGTCTACACCCCGCCCGACAATGGCCAGGTTCTGGTAGCCCTGCGCCTCGAGTTCGTGGCGCAAGCCCTGATCTGGCACCAGCGTCAGCCGCGCGCGGTTGTGCAGATGGCGCAGATAGGCACCGATCGGCCTGCGCATCCAGCCGATGCCATAGTGCTGGGTGTAGCTGTGGAAATTGGTGTGAAAATCGCTGGTGACCGGAATATCGAGCTTGCGCGCCTCGTTCAGCGCCGACCAGCCGAGCGGCCCCTCGGTGACGATGTGCACCACGTCCGGCCGGCTCGCGCGCCACAGCTGCCGCAGCGCGGATCCGGCCGGCAGTCCCAGTTGCAGGTTGGGATAGCGCGGGATAGCAAAGCCCGGCAGCAGGATCTGCTGCAGGTTGGCGGTGAAGGTAGGCATATCGCCTTTGCCCTGGCGCGGCCGGATCAGCTGGATCTGGTGATTGCGCCGGCGCAAGCCATCGACCATGTGCTGGATGGTCAGGGCGACGCCGTTGATCTCGGGCGGGTAGGTTTCCGTGACCACCGCCACGTGCAGCGAACGCTGAGCGAGCGGCAGATACAGCGGGATGAAGGGGGTCTGTTTTTCCATACCGCCAATTTGCCGCGGCAAGAAGAAACTAATGTGACAGCGAGTTGAATTTTTTGTGACAGGCCGGGGAAACCCTAGCCGAACAGCACCAGCGCCCAGACCACCGCAAGGTTGACCAGGCTCAGCAGCACGGCGGCGCTGCCGATGTCCTTGGCCCGTTTGGCGAGCTGGTGGTCTTCCAGGGAAATCCGGTCAACCGTGGCCTCCACCGCCGAGTTGAGCAATTCGACGATGAGCACCAGCAGCACGCTGGCAATCATCAGCGCCTTGCTGACCGCCCCCGCCGGCAGGAACAGCGCGAGCGGAATCAGGACTGCCGCCAGCAGGGATTCCTGCCGGAAGGCGTCCTCGTTCTGGTAGGCGGCTTTGAATCCCGCCAAGGAGTAGTGGAAAGCGTTCCACAGGCGCTTCAGGCCGGTCTTGCCTTTGTACGGGCTTTCCATGTCTGACCTCAGTTTAAGGAACGCTTGTTACAGGTTGATGAAAGTCAGCAGCCTGTCGAACTTAAAGTAAATCGGCTGCAAATCCGCCTGAGCGGTCCATATTTCACCGCTTTCTTCGGGAAATATTTTCTCCCAAAATATTGCACTTGGTTTTTGAGTGCGCCTTATCTTAAGCAGCCTTTGCGCTTTCTCCAAATAACGATTCGTGTGTTTTTTTCCCGATATCGATATCTAATGCAATGGCGTTTTCAACACCAATCCGTATAGGAGGGCCAAAACGCGTAATCTCGATCCCGGTACGCCGAAGAATCCGTTCGATCGGGGTGGTGGTAACCGTCACATAACGCTCGATGCCCATACGGTCACCAAACAGAACGATCTCACGCATTGCCGCCAATGCCAAGTCTGCAAACCCAAAGCTTTGCCGACCTTCTGTTTCAATGGCAAACCGACTCAGCTCCCAAATTCTTGGGGCCTCCGGCGCGACTTGGCCATGAAGCAGTTGAGGAAACGAATCCTTCAGCATATAAGGTCCTTCCGTTGGCAAGAGACGCCAACATCCCCGCAATTCGTTATTTCCACCCTTAATAGCCATGTAGTAAGGGTCAAGCGCATCATAACCATCTATTTCCATCCCGCTCATAATAGGCACCTCCCACCCCATCCGATCCTTAAAAATCCTCGCCCGTAGCCGATGCATATCCCAAAGATCTTTGCTTTGAAAATTCTGACGTGAAGCGATTTGAATTGAATACGACATGATTTGCCCCCATTCATATTAATTACTCAGGAGGCATAGATAATTATGCGTAATGGTTATGCTGCGTAACTATCAAGTCTACTAGGTTGAACTAGCGAAACCCAAGTATTAAAATGATAATTTACCCACAGCCCCAGGAGCAGGCGCCTCGTCGCCTCGATAAATGCGTACTTGGGTGCGAATAGCGAGGTGAGAAATTGGCAAGATTGGACGGAGCTTAACAAGGGCGAGGCCGAACGATCGGCCTTGAAGATCGTCAAGCCCTGGCCCGAGACATCCATACCGCACACGCCACAGGCGCGCGGCTCAAGTTTGCCTGCGAGACATCGGACATCGAGTTGCGCACCCAGCAACGCTGGAAGGATTCAACGGGCCTTGTCAAGGGGAGTGGCGGACGCAGGCGCGGCGCGCCAACACCCAGCCATGCCCTGAGCGAGGCTGCGCAAGCGCCCGCCGTGGCCAACGAGCCGCGCTTTGCCGCCGTGCTGCCGGCGCGCACCGTTACCGCTGTAGGCTGATGAGGGCGTTTATCTGGCCCGCGAGTCCTCTTTCAGCCGCGTGCTGAGGGGGCGAGGACCAAACTACCCATCGCGGTAGCCGACCACGCACTTTGCAAACGAGCCGCGCCAAGTGTGGTGTTGGATATGAACAACCCTAACTGCTCACCTGTCGGAGACATAACGGTAAACCCTGAAGGCGACTGCATCATTAAGTCGCATTTGGCGAGCAACCATATTCAACCGTTGGTGCATAAGTAGGGCATCAACCGCCTTGACGCGCGCCATGGCCGAGCAACGAAGCGACTGGACTGGACGCGATGGACTTAATAGATAGAAAGGACACGCCGATTGGAAAAAGGACTGAAAAAGGGAGGAATTCTAAGTACCGAAGAGTTGCGTGAACTCCGCATATCACGACGCGAAAGCCAGACCAAATTTTGGGGACGGTTCGGCGTAACCCAATCCCGTGGTAGCCGTTTTGAACTAGGGTGGGAGATACCCTGGCCAATTACGATTCTGTTAAAACTATATCTTAGTGGTGCGATTAGCGATAACGATTTACGGCGAGCACGGCAACGGCGGAAGTTGGATGAGAAATTAAGATAGGGCAATCAACCCTAAACGAATCGCCTTTACCACGGCTTGTTGGCGAGTAATGACCCCAAATTTGCACCGTATATTTGCGATGTGAAAATTAACTGTTGCTTCGGAGCAGCGCAAAATTTGGGCAATTTCCCACGATGACTTGCCGATCATGGCCCATTTCAGGCATTCCAACTCTCGGGGTGTTAAATGTATCTCATCTGCAGCCTTGCTAGACCTTGCAAACTGCATTGAAGATTCCAATGCATAATCCCGAATTAATACCAACTCCGGCAAGTAACGTCTTATTTTCTGAAGAAACCGTTTGCCAGGAGGCATGTCCATCACAAAACAAAGAATACCTAACTCGCCTGCCACCTCCGTGGATGGGTAAAGTTATACCGGAACGAAGGCCATATCCAGACGCCTCCTCGTACATCTGCTTCTGTTGGGGCGTCACAAAAATCTCAGGTGACCAAATTAGGGGTAACGCGCTTGAGATGCAATGAGCTACGGTAGGGTCGAAATCGAGGAACTTTCCTATGTCATAGACTTTTCGCCAGGAGGCTGCATAGTTGCTACGCAGGAATGCTTTTTCTAGGTTAGTGTGCCGGGTGGGCACAAGAGCAAACAACGTTTGTTCAAATCCATGATCGTTTGCTATTGAAAATAGTTTTTTATGCCAAACGCTTTCTTCGTTGCTATTTAGCATATCGGATAACGACTCGATATGCACCATACCATCTCCTCGCTTCCGCTTGGTTAAATTTACGGCTCAACCTCAACTCGCTATTTTCTTAATTATAATTCCTCTGTGCAATTACTTCATTGACTATCGTCAACTTTGATTTAAAAACTGACACCTTTTTCTTCTGGGTACACCCTAAAATTTGATACACCAACGCTGACTTTGCGGGATGCGGCATCCACGAGGAACGGACTCCGGAGGTCCAACCGGAAGGATGCCGCGTCCGCACGGCACTCAATCAACGTCACACCCTTTCTTGACCTGAACCATGCCGGCCTGACGCTGATGCTTCAATCGGTAGCTTTCTCCGGTAATTGGTACGATACGTGTATGGTGCGGGTGCGGTAGGCAATCCGGCATGCTGCCGTCAATGTGGCATCCTGCGCGAAGGCCTCACCCGCCCGAATGGTAGATTTGGTCATAATCAGAGAGCCTCGCTCATAGCGCCCACGATGACCTGGAAAAACACTGTTTTTGCGCGTGCGCCACCGACAAGGTCAGCAGCAGATCGGCGCTGCGGTAAATCTGGCCTGGATCCTCGCTTACGCCGCTCGGTAGGCCAGTGAAGCCAACCAGGACCACATTTTCGTGGCGTTCGATGAAGCCCAGTCCCGCCAGCTCGTCGATCTGGCTCTTTTTGACGCAGCGTGCCGACTTTTATTGGTAACAAGCTCGACGTAACTCGCCTGGCTGAGCCGAGCGCGGCGCAGAAGGCTATAGAGGGGATGACTGCCTTTGCGAAATTCAACCTAGCGGACTTGCATCTGCTCGCTAGATTTTGTCTCAAAACGCACCGCTAGATGACCCGGCAATGTCATCCGCAAACCTACTGCTCACCTTGCCCTCGGCTCGCCCCAGCGGCTCAAATTTGGGTGAACCATGTCAGGTTCAGGGCAGTTCTCAGTAGGAAGTCTCGCTTTTCGCGTGACCACGCAGCCGCAGCGGGCGCAAATCGCTCGCTCCCGTCCCACTAGACGATAGATGAGCCTCTCAGCTGGGGCTGCACCAAAATGCTCGCAGGCATGGCAGGTGGCGAGTCGCGCATGGTAACGCTCATCATCCACCCACGCAAACCCGGTTTTGGCCCAGCGACTGAACGCCTGAGCTGCGTGAGCAAGGAGTTCGGTGTCAGTAGCGGAAATTTTTTTGGGCAAAGAGGCGGATATATCTTCGAGAAGCGGCTCTAGCCGGTCTGGCAAACCTGCCGCCTCTACCAATTGTAAAGCGTAAGCGGGTTCGGTAAGTACTCGTGTCATCACTTTTTGGCTTACCGGCTTCGAGATGCCCAGAAACGCCCCAAATCGGGCGCGTGCCTCAGGACTGCTCCCTGCTTGTACAAGATCGCGAATTGAATCCTCTGAAACGGCGGGCTTTTCGCTCATACATCGAACTTCAATTTGCCCTCGCCTGCGAGAAACGTCGTCAGCCCTACTAACTCGGCCAGACGGAATCCCTCGTCGAGGCGTGCCTTGAGGGCACTCTCCCGCTGAAGCAGATAACGCGCTCCGTGAATCACTGCGGTCAAATACTTTTTCTTCACTAAGAGCATTCCGTCCGAATCTCCGAACACAAAGTCTCCTGGTTCCACCGTGTAGTGGCCATAGTCAAGCGAGGCTGGCACTACTGCCGCTGGGATACGCGCAGTCTTGGCCGAGACGAAGCGCACTTGGCGCGAGAACACCGGGATCTGCAGCGCAGGCAAAGTCCCCATGTCACGCACTGCGCCGTCCACCACTAGGCCGCCCAACTTCTGGCTGCGCATCGCGGTAACGAAGATATCGCCTGCGAGCGCCTCTGATTCCTGCGCGTCGTTGCGTACAAAAAGCACCCACCCTGGCGGCGCTAAGTCGAGTGCCTGCAGAAGTGGCAGCATATCGTTCTGCGTAGCCACTGGGAAGGCAGGACCAGCTATGCTTAGGTGCGAAACGCGGGGCAGTAGGTAGTCCGGCAGCACATGGCAATATTCTGGCGCAGCATCGTAGATCTGAGCGCAGCCAAATTTGCTAAACTCCTGCGCGATGCGTTCGATATACTCGGGTCGGTAGCGTGACGCGAGTTGGGTCAGGTCTTCATGGACTAGGTCAAGCATACTACCTCCCGTGCAACCAACAATTCGTCGAGCGCCTCCAACACCTCGGCGATGGCCCCCTCTAGGATAGTCGGCTCAATGGTAAGTGGAGGGGCAATGCGGATGCGGTTCCCATCGGCGCCGCCGCCCAGGATCATTATGTATCGATCGAAGCAGGCCCACACCAAAGCACGGGCACGGGCGGGGGACTCGAGGCCAAAGGACAACGAAGGACCGGTGATATACACTTCTTTTACCCCCGTTGTCCGCTCGAGCCGATAGGCGGCTGCATCGAGCAACTTCTCGATGGCACTGATAGCATCTTCCGGAGGATTATCGTCTAAGTAACGGCTCACGGCGATGCCGGCCCGGTAACCATAGACCGACGTCTGGAAGGTATGAGCCAAGGCGCTTTCCAGTGGAATAATATCGTCGTATGCACCATCATATACCACTGCCGATAGTGGTGAATGGCCATTGGTGAGCGATTTGCTATACAGGTGTATGTCACCCTTAATACCCGCAGCACGGGTGGGGCTTAGGTAGCCGTGGCGATAAAAACCGGCTTGGATCTCATCGGCGATTACTACTACGCCGTGGCGCCGAGCCGATTCCACCAAGTTTCCGATCCACTCCAGGTTGAGTGGTATGTAGCCGTTCGCCCCCTGGATGGGCTCGAACAGGAAACAAGAAATCTTCCTCCAGTCAGGCTCGCGGGCACCGGGTTCGATGTGAATGATGCGGCTTTGGAGTAGCTCTACCAATGGGCTGTTCTGAATGGCCCACTTACGCTGTGCGGTGGTAGCGCTAAGCGAATCCAGACCGAGCCCGTGAAACCCTCCACGGATTGCGACAATCTTTCCGGGTCTCACTCTTTGTGCAAGCGCAAGCGCACTACTCACCGCGAAGCTGCCGCCAACTTGGAACAGCACGCGGTGATCCGGCAGATCAAGCCGCTCGCACAACCATCCCGACAGTTCCTCCGCTTCGTGCGGGTAGCATGCCGGAGCGATATCAGCCCGAGCACCTTGAAATGGATCGATCTCCGGGTTTCGGTGCCCAAAGTTCACTGAACCGTAGGCACTTGTTAGGTCGGTAAACAACCGCCGCCTGCCGTGCCGCTCCAGGACAACATCGCTGTTGAACGCTTCGATGAGCCTCCATCCCTTCGGATAGGTCCCCTCGTCGTTCAGGAAGCTCAGCCTCGAAACGGGCGCGTTGCTTACCCGAGCCATGATTCTCTCCTTGTGGTTATGATGAAAAGCATTCGAGTCCGCCCCTGCACCAGGGCCTTATTTTCCGCAGTTGCCTCATAGGAACACCGGATTCATCATCTCCGACCATTCTTCTTCCTCTCTTCAATCGAACGGTTGAGCGCGTTCAACACCGCCTGCAGCGTAGCCACCTCGGTACTGTGGTGGATACCAACGCCCCAAGTGGGTGGGCTGCCGTCGATGCTGCCCTGTACATAGGCCACCGCCAACGCATCCAGCCCTTCACCTATGGCATGCTCGTGATAATCATGAATGGCGATGTGATAACCAAACTGTTGTCCTATGCCGTGTACCAGTGCGCTGAGCGGACCTGAGCCCGTACCTTCCACCATGTGAGGTTCGCCCTTGCAAATCACACTAGCGCTAATGCATGTGTTCTGAGTGGTCAAATCATAGGAAGTGGTATGGCCTTTGAGCGCGAACGGCGCTGGACGACAATACTCCACCTCGAATATATGCTTTATCTCTTCGGGGCCGAGCTCTCGCCCGTCAGCATCACAGATCTTCTGTATGACCCGGCTAAAATCGATCTGTAGCTTGGGGGGTAGCTTGTAGCCAAATTGGTCTTCCAGTACGAAGGCAATGCCTCCCTTACCCGATTGGCTGTTGATTCGTACCAGTGGCTCGTAATGTCTGCCTACATCAGTTGGATCGATCGGAAGATAGGGCACCTCCCACAACGATGATCCATTGCTACGCATCGCCGCAAGCCCTTTACGGATGGCATCCTGGTGCGATCCTGAGAAGGCAGTGAATACCAGTTCTCCAACATAAGGGTGCCTCAACCCGATCGGAATCTGGTTGTAGCGCGCCACCATATGGGATATCTCTATTAGATTGGAGAAATCAAGCGCAGGATCGATTCCCTGTGAGAACAAGTTAAGCGCAATGGTAACGAGGTCAACGTTGCCGGTGCGCTCACCGTTACCAAATAGCGTTCCCTCCACTCGCTCTCCGCCAGCCATTAATGCCAACTCAGCTGCTGCAACACCTGTGCCGCGGTCATTGTGGGTATGGATACTAATGATGGACTGCTTGCGGTATGGAAAATTGCGGCAGAACCACTCGATCTGGTCGGCATAGATATTAGGCGTAGACATTTCTACCGTCGCCGGCAGGTTAATAATGGTCTTCTTCTTCTCTGTCGGCTGCCATACCTCGCACACTGCGGAGCAGATATCAACTGCAAAATCGAGTTCCGTACCAGTAAAACTTTCCGGCGAATATTGATAGATTACCTCTCCCCCCTCCAGGGTGGGCGCGAATTCCTTGATAAATTTTGCCCCCTCTACTGCAATATCGATAATTTCTTTGTGGCTCTTCTGGAATACCACGCGTCGCTGTAACTCGGACGTAGAGTTGTAGAGATGGACAATCGCCCGCTTAACCCCCTGAAGCGCAGTAAAGGTGCGTCGGATGAGATGTTCTCGCGACTGCACCAATACCTGCACAGTGACGTCGTCTGGAATATGTCCTTCCTCAATCAATCGGCGCACGAACGTGTATTCGGTTTCAGATGCCGATGGGAAGCCTATCTCAATTTCCTTGAAGCCCATGTCCACAAGAAGGCGGAAAAAACCTAGCTTCTCCTCGACCCCGAGCGGATGAATGAGGGCTTGGTTGCCATCCCTTAGGTCAACGCTGCACCAGATTGGTGAGTGCTCAAGGACCTGATTGGGCCAAGCGCGGACGGGCAACTGGATGGGTGGAAACTTTTTGTATTTGAGTGCCGGAAAGGTTTTCATATGCTTTTGTCTTGGCGTTGCGTTATTAAATACTGAGGATTGAGCTCCGCGGCCCACTGCAGTGCCGAATCAATTCACCGTCCGTTAGGTTTAAGTAACTTCTGAGTACCAATGCGTCGGTCTTACCATTCGATGTAAGTGGCAAACTCTTCATCAAATGGAAACGATTAGGGCGCATATAATGCGGCAGCCATTCAGCAGAGTGGGTCCGCAATTGCTCTTCCAATTCATTCTCCGCCAGCCCCTCCGATGACACCACAAAGGCATGTAGCGTGGCACCCGCCTCCTTTTCGACGGCAATTACTGCTACGTTATTGACTGCAGAGTGTGCTAAAAGAACTGCTTCCACCTCTCCAAGCTCAACCCGGTTTCCGGCTACCTGGACTTGGTTGTCAATGCGACCAACGAAATAGAACACTTTGTTTTCGTCAAAATAGCACCAGTCCCCGGAACGGAATACCACGCCGTCCAGTCCGCGCGGGTCGGGCACCAACCGCCTTAAAGTTTCAAGCGAATTACGATAATATCCGTCGAATAAAATTCGCCCCTTTAAGTGGAGCTCGCCGCCGACCCCGGGGGCAATCACCTCCGCACCTGCCGCGTCGATGAGAAACAACTCAGCTTCAGTATGGCCGACCCCAACTGGAAGGTGCTGAAGCCCCTGCGGTAACGGTGATGGCAGGCGCTGGAACGCGCATGCTATTGACTCTGACTGACCGTAAACATTAGTAACCACAAGCCCAGGTAGTCGTTCATATAGCCGCTTGATGCAAGCCTGAGGGAAGTGCTCACCTGCGAAGACAATCTCTTTCAGGTTGGCAAGCTTAACAAGGTCGTCTTCCGCGACTGCGAGGATCATTTTCCATACCGTTGGCACAGCACTAACGTAACGAGCCGCGGAGCGTGCTATTTCTTCAACCAACCTACGCGGCTGACGCAATAGGGTACGATCAAGCAACAACAAAGTGCCACCCGAACCGAGGGTGAGCCCCGCGTCTAACCAGAAGTAGTCGAAATGGAGCGGTGAAGTAGTGGCATAGCGACTACTCTCGGGCAACTGCATGAACCCGATGAGTCCATGGAAGAATGCCAGGACTGCGGCCTCGCTCATCATGATTCCCTTGGGTCGGCCAGTACTCCCAGAGGTAAAGATGATGTAGAGCGGCTCGAAGCCAGTATCCGAGATACGCTGCACACGCCCCTCTATGTGCAACTTCCCATCATTAAAAATCCCCCGCGCCGCCGCACCAGCATATCTTCCTTCTCCGATGATCAGCGCCGGTTCCACATCTTCCAACAGGAGCGCAATGCGCTCCTCGGGTGCATGTAGGTCCAGCGGAACGAAAGGAGCCCTCAAGGCGGCACACGCAGCCGCTAGGGCAATCGCCTCCGGGCAATTAGGTAGTCGAAAAACGACCCGGTCACCCGCCGAGATGCCAGCCGCTACGAGCATAGCGCGATACGCCTCTGCATGTTGCGCAAGCTCGTGGTAAGTCCAAGAGCATTCCATGCCGACGATCGCGAGCCTCTCTGGCCAGTGTTTAGCCCCATCCGTTAGCAGGCCATGAGAAGTGGCCCCATTCGTTTGAACAGCAGCCTGAGTTTTTTAAGTGGATTCTCTGCTGATGCTCACGCTGCCAGTTTAACCGTCGGCAGCATCACGGCATAAGCCTCATCCGGTGTTCTCTTGCCCAGGCTCGAATGCGGT
>NZ_DATKTK010000036.1:0-4420 GCF_035531155.1 Sulfuricella sp.
GAGCCGGGGCGTCGCGTATTGCGCGTTCTTCGAAAAAAGCGTCGGAGAATGGTTTGTCAGTTCGTACCGTTTAGCGCTTGGCCGCAACCATATCGGCGGCGGCAAGTATTTCAAGCAAATTGCCGACTGCAAACCGTTTGCCGCCCTCCCGGTGCTTCTGGATCTTGGTGCGATCTGATGCGCACCACCCCATCCCCCGCCGACGTCCTCGCCGCCCGCGAGGCTTCCGGCCTCACTCAAGCCGCCGCGGCGAAGCTCATCGGCGCCACAACGAGGGCCTGGTCGGCGTGGGAGAGCGAATCCCCGTCATGCCGCCCGATGCCCTGGGCGAAATATGAGCTTTTCCTGATTCTATCGGCCCACGGGTCGGTCATTGCGCCGAGGCGGTGACTGCGAAATCTTGCCGAGTGACCGCGTCTCGGCGACCCTTGGGCGCAGGCTTGTGGCCGGCTGGGCGGATTGTGGGGTTTATAAATCCCCGAAATTGTCTTGGCTGCGCAGAATTCCCGCTGCGTCGGTCATCGCCTGCCTTTCGGCCCCATCCGGCGCGGATGTCGGGTCGCCTAAAGTCGCCGCGGGGCGCGATTGCTGGCCTTCCCTGTGTGTGCCGCTCCACCGGCATAGCTTACCGCCGGCTCTTCGTCGCCTGCCCTGACTGCGGCCAATCCGGCGCGGATGAATTCCGGCTCCCGGCGTCCTGGCTGCCCGTAGGCAATCGTCAGGATACCGGGGCCAGAAATGAAAATCCCCGCGACCGTTAGGTGGCGAGGATTGGTGTTCTTCAGGGCGAGTTCTTCCATTAATTGGGAGTGGGAGCATCTCGTTTCCGGCTCACAGTCCGGCTTTATCCCTCTACAGGCTTTATACGCTCAGATTTTGAAGGTGTCAATCGGTTGTAACTCCTGGGTAGTGTCTCAGTTTGAAATACCTGTTCGGATGATCATTAAATAATGCGAACAATCGGGTAGGGGACAGGGTTGCCCCTGTCGCCCTCCCACACCACCGGACGTGCGGTTCCGCATCCGGCGGTTCATTGAACACACAAGATCACTGCCAGCGCTCAAATGACTAGCCAGTTTCCCATAATCGACTTTTACACCACCAAGATGATGCTGAAAAAGCTTATCTAAATAAGCACCATCGATGAAGATTGCGCAGCGATCCATTTACTATTCCCCCAAGTCATAAACAACGGGCCGATGAAGCACTCGCTTCATCGGCCCTATATGCTGACCCGACATCCGTTTGAACGCCGGGGAGGATAACAACCCTTAATCCGTTAGAACTAAGGGGAAGATACTTTGCAGACTTTAACACCGCCAACATATTTTTGCAAGACTTCATTTGGTGCGATGCGCACGCTCTTTGATGCTCAATCTGCAAGCTTTGCGATTTCCTCAAGAGTCCACACATGTTCTGAAATTCCCGCTTCCATCGCAGGTGTCACGCGCAGGGTCTTGTGAATGCGCCCAAAATTATAGTGCATGAAGTGCAGCGCCACGGCATGTTCTAGGTTCTCTATCTTCTTGCTGAATCCATTGGTCAGCCGCGTTAAGCGGCGCATGCTCATCCGCATGGTCAAGTTCTGGCGCTCGACGTAACTGGTTGAGACCTCCTTCATATCGGGATCTCCCTTGATGGTGCGTTTCTCAGCCCTCACAAAACCAGCCGGGCTGTAGCGGCGACCGTTCGATGGGCCAAAGTTAGCGCTGGTGACCAAATCGAACCAGATGTGGTCACGGAAGATGAGGTCATAGAGCCAAGTACTGAGATGCCTATTGCCAGGTGGCGAGGCGCGCTAAACATTGTTGGCATGGAAGTCCCGTGCTACGTCCTTGACAACGGCACGAAGATAATTGGGCGTACTTCGGCAACAGAACTTTTAACCGGGATAAAAGGCGGTGGGGCGCTCGAGAAATACATAGGCGTAAAGGCACTAGAACCATACATAAACAAAGAGTTAGTTCTCGAGCGACTTATTCCATTTCGCCTCCTCGAAGTTGAGGGTCTAGAGAAGGCAGTGAAGGGATTACCTGCCGATTTGATGATTGAGATTTGCCAGGGATTTGTTGCCGCCTTGCAAGCATCGTTTGACCCGGCGTCAGAAACCAAGATGACTGATCGCCAACAACAGATGGCAATCAAAGCAAGCATGTTTTTGTCTGCTTGCGCCAAGATTGGGTTAGAAGCACTGATAGACGAAGCAACCGGCTACCAGTACGAGCGAGCAGAAGATGCGCTCCAGGTAAAACTTCGGGCATTTATTGCAGATGAGTTGCGCGCATGGGAAAAAACATTTCCTGACGAGCTTTGGGTTGAGTTTGGGCGGCTCACAGGATGGAAAGGAACGCTGCATAGTCGGCCAAAGTGGTGGGGTAAGCTGGTGATTGAGATGATTTACGATACTCTAGATCCTGACGTGGCTATATACATCAAGACGCATAAGCCGCCCATGGGAGTTCGTTGGCATCGGCAACTTACAGAAAATGTCGGGGCCAGACAGCTTGTATCGCGATGCTATGAAGTTATTGGCATGGCAAAAACCTGCCAAGACATGAGGGAGCTACGTGACAAGGTTGCAGAACACTACGGGAGGCATCCCGTGCAATTCAGAATGTATCTCCCAAGACGAGAGGACTCCTAGCTAAAGGCAGCTATTCGCTTTCCTCTCGAGAAGCTGCCCACCGCGCAGTCGCTGCCTTCTTCGCAATCTCTGACCGCTTTTCAGCGGTCAGTTTTTTTGCTCGGGCCGCGCCGCCCTTCAATCCGCCAAGCCGACCGAGCGCAACCGCAGCCGGGTTCTTCTCCGGCTGTTCCAGCTGCGCGGGTTCCTCTCCCGTGGCCTGATCTACGATGGATTTTGCTAGTTGGCTGAGGTCTAGCCGACCTTTGCTTGAGCGTTTAGGCATGGTGCTTTGAGTATGCACATGCGCCATCCACTCGTCAATCTCAGTTATTTTCAAACTGAGACACTACCAACTCCTGCCAATCGGCCACCAGCCTTTCGCTCTCGACTCATCAATGGCCACACCGCGATGGTAAATAATGATGCCAGACCTGTCCTGAGCAACAATCATCGTTGTATGGCAGTCATCCAGTTGAGCCCCATCACGCATCAGAACAACGATTCTACGTCCTGGACCTGGACGCTGATGCATCGGATTCAGTCGAATCGGCTCAGGCTTACTCATCCGTCAATCTCCCAATTTCCGCCCAGCATCCCCAACCGTCTCGCTATCCCGCGCGCGCGCCCACTTTAACACCTGCTCATATTTCCGCGCCCAGGCGTGCCAATTATCCCTCGGCACCCCAGCAGCTCGCGCCCGCTCCGAATCCGTCCAGCGATGCACGCCGACCCCTCCGCAGGCCGGGCAAACCTGCCTAACACCATCCAAACGCTGCTCAGACGCTCCTTTGCATGACCGGCATTGCCAGTGCATCACCTCCAGGATTGCGGCCGTGGCGAGCCATTTTGACGGCTCCATCGATAGGCGCATGGACTGCCGAGCATGGCGAGCCAGGATGAGGATCGCCCGACGCAGCGCATTGACGTCATAGTCCTTGGCGCGCATCAAGTCCGAACCGATACTACTTGCTCCGGACAGTGCCGCGACATACTCGACGGAGCGGATCTGCTCGTCCTTGGCGCCCAGGTCAGAGGTGACACAGCTCTGTGCTAATATTTCAGGGAAACCCATCACGTCCTCTCTTTCGGGTAAATTTTATCGGCCACGGTGATCAATTCCAGGGCAAGCGGTTCTGGTAAATCGGGATCGTTCAGATCCACAAAAAAACACCGGCTATGCCGGTAGAGTCGCCATCTCACGTTGTAGGCGAAATAGGGTTGGTTGATGAATGGCGCCAGGGCGCAGCGCGGAGGCTTGGGCGAATTGCCTGACTTCATGCAACCTCCGCAGGATCGAGATACCAGATCGGCATCCCGCGCTCGCCGGCAAAGGCAATCTCTTGCTTGATGCCTGCGCTTTCCAGGAAGCCAGGAAGCAGTAGGACGCAAAGCTCGTCCGCTTTCGCCAGCCAGGGAAGGTCTTGCGCCATCCAGAATTTCCCCGACTGTTGCGCGTCGAACCCATGGATTTCGACAGGGTGAGAATGGGCAATTGGCGAGAAGACGAATAGCCCTTGGCGCATGAGGTGAGCGGCTGCGCGGCAGGCGTCTATCCAGCGCTGGTGACGGATGGATTCGCTGGGGTGACTGTAGGGGCTGCCGAGATAGACCAGCTTGCTCACGAGATCACCTTGTAGGCGATGATGTTCTTCCAGTCAGCTCCATCATGATGCCTCCAATCCCATATGGACGCCCGCCTTGTTTTAGTGCTCACTTCTCCGCTAGCAAATTTCACGGAAACATTCGGGTCACCGGAAACAGGGCATTCCCCGCCATTCCACTCTATCCAGCCAT
>NZ_DATKTK010000037.1:0-2974 GCF_035531155.1 Sulfuricella sp.
ATCTCCGGCGGCGGTTCGCCGGGCACGGGTAGACGCAGGAGTTGCAGGAATTGGCGTTGTTCGTCAGTGAAGGTATCTGGCATGGGTCTATGCTAAAGGTCCGGTCCATCGGTGGCAATCATTCTGCCACTTAGAAAGGACTCATCACACTACGCGCACGGGTCAGGAACAGTCCGTCTTCTGGCAAGCCGCCCACTTTTTCATACAACGACACACAACCCACCACAGGATGCCGGATGATCACCACCCACTCCGTCAATGGATAAACAACGCTCAATGACGTACTCGCCATTGCTGGCACTACACCGGAATAAAGCCAATCTGGTGAACCAAAAATGACGATGCGCACTCAGAAATAAATGGGGCTTATGGTTGCACAAACACGGCCTGGATAATGGCTTCCACCTCGTTGGTTAGGGCCTTGTCGGCCAATATCGGGAACTCCCTGAGCAGCTTATTAGACACCTTGCCGCCGTTATCACGCACGGATCGTAGGATGCGGTCGATATCCCCATCCGGACCTTCGATCACCATCTTGATGCGTTCGCGGGCCATGCGCAGGTTGCGCAGATAATTTGCTTCCTTGCGCATTTCCTGTTCGATGGTTGTTTGCACCACTTCTGCAAGATACTCGACATGGTCGGTCATATCGGGATAGCGCCAGGCCGGCAGCGCATCCTGGTAGGCATCGAACTGCAGGTTGTAGTACACACCGTCCTCGGCGACCTGCTCTGCGCCAAAGCGCCAGGCTTCTGCATACTTGCGCATTAGCGGTCGCGAGAAGAGTTCCAGTACCTGGTCATAGCCGCGCCGGTTGACTACCGAACTGGTGATCGTGGCCGACACCGGCAGAATGAAGGGTGCCGGAATCGCCTTATCCCGGCGCAGCACATCATTGATCAGGAAACGCGAGATGCGGCCATTACCATCGGACATCGGGTGTATGTACACAAAACCGAAGGACAGCACGGCGGCCCGCACCAGTGCCGAGGCGCCCGCCGTGCGGGATGCGAACTCACGCAAACCCGACAGCAGTGCTGGCGCGTCATTCCAGTGAGGCGCGATGTAATGGACCACCTCGGTAAAGCCGTCGACCTCGCCGACGAATACCGGCGAGCGGCGCACGCCATAACGTGTCGCCCGCGGTCCGAGGATCTGTGCTTGCAGTGCGCCGAGTGCGCCTTCCGACAGCGGCTCTTCGTACTGCCCACAGCGCTGCTCCATCACGGCGGCGAAACGCCGCACACGATCGACATGTTGCTCTTCGTGCTCGATCGCAAAGCTCGCCCGGCTCTCCTTGATCGTCAGCCAGACCGCGCTGCGTTGCAGCACGTCGGCACCGAACTCGACCTCCAAGTCGGCCAGGTGCTGAGCGCAGTCGTACTGCTCAGCCTGCCGCACCCGGGCGGTGCGCAACACCAGTGGGCAATAGTCACGGGTGCCTGGCAGGTTGTCGCGCACCCGCCAGCGTGGATTATTAACTGGCTGACTGCCTGTCAGGTAGGTCTTTTCGTCCAGCGCGGTGACGTAGTTGCCAGTTGCGACGCCGGGAAATGCCAGTTGCCGGCCGGTTAGGTATTCGTAGAGGAAACCGGAGCGGCGCGCATACTGGCCTGTCGGTTCGGCCGCAATCCACGCTTCCAGGTCGGCTACCGGCGCCACCTCGAACAGCCTGGCCAGGAACTCTAGATGAATGCCTTCGTGCTTAAGCGCGAAGGTCAAATGGCCCGCCAAGGTGTTGGCAGGCCTGGCTACCGGGGTATAGAATTCATGGACGTAGCCGCCCTCCCGCACGGTAGCTCTGGATCCGGCAATGGCGCTTTGGGCGCGAAACGGTTGCACCGACGAGACGTCGTAGCGCTCAGCCAGCCAGCGGTATCCGATCCAGTCTGTCACTTAAATATCCTAATTTCCGCCAAGATTCGATTAACCTTGTAAAATTCTAATTATATATTACATATTCGTCAATAATTCTATTAAAATCCTGTCGCCACAGCCTGATTCCAAATCTGAACATCCCCACGGGGCTGGGGGACGTTCAGCGGAATCCGCAACTCTCACAGCACCTCATCAACAACCCCAAGAGACGCCCAGAGCCGCCTCATATCGGCCACCACTGGCGCCGCCAACGCTTCGAGACTCGGGCACAGGCTGAATCGACTATTCGGGAATACATCGAGATTTTTTACAACCGCCAACGCCTGCATTCACGGATTGGTTATCTGGCTCCCGCTGTGTTCGCACAGTCCTTCACACGGTTGGCCGCTTGAAACGGGACTGTCCACTATTGTCAGGCTACCTCAAATTGAGCCAATTCGATTATTCCAGCACCGTCGGGCTGTTTGATCAAAAGGCTATTCTTTGACATAAAATTCAGTATGATAGTGGGCACAGGCCAGTCAGAGTGAAGCATCACCCGGTCGACCCAGTACGAAATCTATCACCCTACAGGGAGCGTAACCATGGAAACCAGCAATCTCGTCGAAGTAGCCAGCAAGGACGATCGTAACATCGCCGCACTCACCCATGCGGGCGGCATCTTGTTCGGGTTCATCCCGGCGCTCATCGTCTATCTCCTCAAAAAAGACAGTGGCTCCGCCTGGCTGGTGCAGCAGAGCAAAGAAGCACTGAATTTCCAGATCACCGTGCTGATTGCCTATGTGGTGGCCAGCATCCTGAGTACCCTGTTGATCGGCGTGTTGATTTTCCCGCTGATTTTCATGGTGAATTTGATATTCTGTGTATTGGCAGCCATCAAAGCCAGTAATGGCGAGGTCTATCGCTACCCACTCACCCTGCGTTTGCTGAGTTGACGCGCAGAACCTGAGAACACGCTTCCGGCTTGCGCCACTGCAGCGCGCCCCGTACCCTACGCCTTTATTTTGCATAACAAGGATGGGGTCGGCTGAATGTCTATTCTGCGGCTGGAGGCAGGGCAAGTGGAATGGGGTGGCCGGGCGCTGCTGGACCATGC
>NZ_DATKTK010000038.1:0-15346 GCF_035531155.1 Sulfuricella sp.
ATAAGCCGGGTTCTGTCGTGGACAGTCATTCCTCTAGGCGCACGGTTACCCGTGAACTCAAGCAACCTACCCGCAGGCTCGACGAGCCGCCTCAACGCCTGCCTATTTGGTCTTGCTCCGGATGGGGTTTACCCTGCCACTCCCGTTGCCGGGCGCGCGGTGAGCTCTTACCTCGCCATTTCAACCTTACCTGATCCGTTACCTTCAATCGGATACGGTCTGCTTGCGCATCCCGATCTTCTTGAAGAGACTTTGCCACCCTTGCGGGTGGCGAAGTCCGGCCATCGGCGGTATATTTTCTGTGGCACTTTCCATGGCCTCACGGCCTCCGGTCGTTAACCGGCATCCTGCTCTATGGAGCCCGGACTTTCCTCTCCGCGCTTGCGCGCGCAGCGACTGTCTAGCCAGCTTCAATATCATTATACCACGTTACCCTTGATAATTCCCGAGCTGTTTGGTAGGGTATTATCCAGCCTATAATTGGAATTGCCATGGACAACAACTTGCAAGCCTTGAGCACCGCAGTCCAGCACAACTGCGACATCGCAGACGCCCTGCACGCGCGCAACTTCACCCTGTGTACCTACCTGCTGAAGATGCGCGAGCTGTATCGCTGGGAAAAGGGTTACCCGTTCCAGGCATCGCTGCCCAAGGACGAACTCGGCGAATGGATGGCCCGCCGCGAACAACGCTGGGAAGGGCTGGAAGACCAGTCTTATGCGCCCATCCCCATCGGCAATGCCGAATTAGACCCGTTCGACACCGATGCCATCAACCGTGTCTTGCTGCCCACCGGGCTGGTTTACAGCGGCGGTGTGGGCGGACGCTCGACACCGCATTTTTTCCTGGCCGACCTGCTCAGCGCCGAACAGCGCGATGGCTTCCCGGTACTGGTCGCCAACAATGAACATGCCCGCGACCTTGCCGCCCCACCCGCCATGATGCTGGGCGGCACGGTGTTTGTCCGGCGCGAATCGCTGCGCCGCATGCTGTGGGAAAAAATCGAGGAATGGCACTGGAAAAAGAAAGGCAGCGCCATGGCCCGCTCGCTAGGCCATTATGACTTCGAGCAGGATTTTACCGCCGCCCTGGAACAGATGACCGACACGGAAACCGAATCGGTGATTTTGCATGAAATCGGCGAATGCCACGCCGGAGCGCAACTGGGCCCGGACTGGAACGACATGCTGGCCGCCGTATCCGGCTCCCGTGCCGAGGTCGTGGCGCGCGCAGTGCGCGACCACGTGGCGGACTGCAGCGTCGCCTTGCCGCGCCTGCTGGAGCGCCACAACACCGCTAGCCTGCACTTCTACTTCGCCAACTTCACCGCCATGCGCCGCTCCACCTTCCCCGAGCTGAATGAAGCCTACCGGCGCTGGGCAGACGACGGCCAGCTTGCGGCACTGGGAAAAGAGGTGGAAACAGGGAAGGATCGCTGGACCGCAACAGCCCGGAAGATGCTGGATAGCTACCGGCAGGCGCCGGACAGCTGCGCGAATCAGATTATTGAGCTGGCGCCGATTTCGTGCGGGGCATAGCAGCGGGGCTGCCCTAATCTAATAGAGAAAGACGCTGCCCTCTCATCAATCCGCCAACCTCCACCCTATCCTCTCCCCCGCCCGGAGCGGCACCAACACATCGCCGCCAAATTTCACTTCTGCCGGCACATCCCAACTTTCTTTCACCAGCGTAACGCTGTCCGTATTGCGCGGCAGGCCGTAAAAATCCGCGCCGTAAAAGCTGGCGAAGCCTTCCAGCCTGTCGAGCGCGCCCGCCTGATCGAACACCTCGGCATAAAGCTCGATGCCCGCATGGGCGGTATACATGCCGGCGCAGCCGCAGGCGGCTTCCTTGGCATCCTTGGCATGGGGCGCACTATCGGTGCCGAGGAAGAACTTCGGATCGCCGCTGGTCGCCGCCGCGACCAGCGCGCGGCGATGCTCCTCGCGCTTCAGCACCGGCAAGCAATAGTGATGAGGCCGGATGCCGCCAGCGAACATGGCATTGCGGTTCATCAGCAGGTGATGGGCGGTGAGCGTGGCGGCAACGCGCTTCGATGCCACCTTGACGAACGCCACGCCGTCACGGGTGGTGACATGCTCCAGCACCACGCGCAGGCCGGGAAAGCGCTGCACCAGCGGTGCCAGCACGCGATCGATGAACACCTTTTCACGGTCGAACACGTCCACCTCGGGATCGGTGACCTCGCCATGCACCAGCAGCGGCAAATCCTGCTTTTCCATTTCCGCCAGTACCGTGCTGCACTTGCCGAATAGATCGGTTACGCCCGAATCCGAATTGGTGGTAGCCCCGGCCGGATACAGCTTGACCCCGTGCACCAGTCCGCTCGCCTTGGCTAGTGCGATTTCGGCAGGCGCCGTGTTGTCGGTCAGGTAGAGCGTCATCAGCGGCTCGAAGCGCGCATTCTGCGGCAAGGCCGCGAGGATGCGCCCGCGATAGGCCAGCGCCAGCTCGGTGGTGGTCGTCGGCGGCCTGAGGTTGGGCATCACAATGGCGCGGCCGAAACGGCGCGCCGTGTCCGGCAGCACCGCCCGCATGTGTTCGCCGTCGCGCAGGTGCAAATGCCAGTCGTCGGGACGGATAAGAGTTAGTTTTTCCATTTGAATATATCTCTAGAAAAAGCGATTGAACCGCCGTTTTCAAGATTATACGACGCTTCAGGAAACTCGACCTTTCCGGTTTCAGTTATAATTTTTCCTATGCATAGAACCATCGCACTGATTTTTCTTGTTCTCGCGGGGAGCTTTCAAGCGCACGCCGCTCCAGACGGCGCCAGGCTCTACGCCCGCAACTGTGCAGCATGCCACGGCGAAAATGGCGGAGGAGGACTCGGCATTCCGCTCTCGCTGCCCTCGTTTCAGGCCACCGTCAGCAACGATTATCTGCACAAGACCATCCGCCTTGGCCGCCCCGGCAGGGTCATGCCCACATCGGCGTTGCCCGACACCGACATCGACGCTATCGTCCGCCACATCCGCAGCTGGAACAAAGTACCGGCGCCGCAGTTCTCCGCCACGCCCGTCAAGGGAATTGCCGAGCATGGCCGTGCGCTCTACGCCATACAGTGTGCAGCCTGCCACGGTGCCGGCGGTGAAGGCGGCAAGGGCACCGGCGTGACCTTCTCGCGCCCGCGCGACCTCCCGATCATGGCACCGGCCCTGAACAACCCTGGCTTTCTCGCCGCCGCCAGCGACAGCATGATCAAGAAAACCCTGATGAACGGGCGCGAAGGCACCCCGATGACTTCCTTCCTGAAAAAAGGGCTCAGAGAAAGGGATATCGACGACATCGTCAGTTTCATCCGCAGCTTCGAAAAAGCGCCCAGACCCAGGCACGCCGGCGTGCTCGAAACCGAACAAGCCGTGCTGACCATGGATTCCCCCTATGACCTCAAGACCACGATCGAGAACGTAAAACGGGCGGCCAGCTCGAACAATTTCCTCTTCATCCGCGAGCAGCCGCTCAGCCACGGGCTGGCGCCGGCAGGCCAGGAAGACCCGCGCCAGCACATCATCTATTTCTGCAACTTCAGCATGCTGAACGCAGCGCTGGCGACCGACCCGAGAGTCGGCCTGTTCCTGCCCTGCCGCATCACCGTGGTGGAGCAAAACGGCAAAGTCAAAATGATGACCATCAACCCCAAGCGCTTGAGCAAAATCTTCAACAACGCGGAGCTGAATACCCTTTGCGACGAAATGACCAAGCGCTACCTGGCGATCATGGAAGAAGCGTCCATATGAAAAGGATAATACGATTCCTGATCGCCGCCCTAGTAGTCCGCTCCACCAAAACGGGGACAAATGAAACGGATGGATTTTTTCGCCAGGCTAGGCGCAGACTCGCCGCCGTATGGGGTATACGGCAAGGGGATGCAACGACGCATGGTGGAAAAAGACGCCGTTTCATGTCTTCGATTTGGTGGAGCGGACTACTAGTGCTTGGCCTGGTTTCTACCGCCTGCGCCGACCAACTGCTGATGATCCGTTCCGGCCTGTCCTTCCCCGAAGCGATGCTGGCGCTGCAAAACGCCATCACGACGCGGGGCTACAAGGTCACGCATGTGCAGAACGTGGACATCGGCCTGACGAAAATCGGCTACCAGACCGACAACTACAAGGTAGTGTTCTACGGCAAAGCGGAAGAGATCGCGCAGCTCACCGCCAAACATCCCGAGCTGATCCCCTACCTGCCGCTCAATGTGGCGATCTTCGCCGAACGGGATAACACCATCCTGGTCACCGACCGCCCCGGCGTGCTTGCCGATTTCTTCCCGGATCCCGAGCTAAAAAGCGTATTCACGCGCTGGGAAAAAGACCTGACGGAAATCGTCAACGAGGTGCAGGAAGCGAGGTAAGGAGTGGGCTTGACTGTTCTAAGAGTTCAGTCTTGACTGACAGGCTGCGTCCGAACATCAACTTCTGGAAACGACCCAATATGTGCCGAACCGGAATTGTCGTAAAACCAGTAAACGGGAGAAGGCGCCTTCATTGTGCAGACTTCGGATTGCAGCTCTCGCGCGCTGACGATTTTGCGGCACAGGGTAGCGGTAGTGTCCTACATCATGCATTCGGAAGTGTCGGCTCAGTCAGGGCGTGGTCAGGTGAATGAGTCTTGTGATCGTGCAGCCGCCCGAGGGTGCTCTCGATCGATCGGGCCAATTTATCAGCGGCACCATGGACAGCTTGATGCAAGGTCTCGGCATGGTGAGTGGCAGCGATGGGCTGGCGGCCCTCGAGGCGGGCTTCGATAACGCAGTGTTTGTCATCCTTGATGCTCTTGTGCCCAGTCGCGTCGCTCAGGTGAATCGCCACTCGCGTGATGTGATCGCTGAATCGGCTCAGGGCGCTCTTCACTGTGCCACTGACATGATTGGCCAGTGCCTCTCGACCCTCGATATTGTGGTCAGTATTAACTTGAATTTGCATGACGTCTTCCTTACGTGATAATGAAATTGCTCAATGCCAGAAGCTGACAACTAGTCCTCTGAGGCCCGGCTGCTGATATCTTCGATCGCATGACGGGCAACCCCGATGTCGGGACTTGTCCGGATGGAGGTTCAACAAGACACCCGATAAAATTACCGCATAAGCTGTCGGCCATCTGTACGTTAGCCCACATACATCATCGATTCGTCAGGAAAAACCGGCCTAAATGATCGAGCCGGTGAGGCTAAGTTGAAAAATTTTGCGGTGTTGACCGATGATTTATTGCGATGAATATTTTGAAAGAAAGCCCAATATCGAACCTCCTATGTAAAGCTGACCCAAGCGATGTTAATAATTTGGATGGAGCACAGGGAATGTGCCGCTATTGGCGCATCACGTTCAAATGTGGCGTTAGGCTGCCCATCCGACTGCTTCTGGCACATTGACAACCATCAGTGCCACCATTCTTCTCAGGGAAACTCAAACCGCTCACGTAATGGGTGGCAATCAATTCTCCCTGCCTTTAAACCGGTAATGCTGGCGGCTAGGCACGTATCGGTTCCAGGCTTCAATCCAGTCTGTCGCCATTGCGTGCTGCAGCTCAGAAAGGAATACCTCTTTCGCACAAACCATCTTGTAAAGAACCATTACGAATTTGCTCAAGTTTTGTGCAACACAGCCTCCGCAAATGGTTTTTTAGCCCTCCCGGTGGGAAGCAAAACCGTTTTTCAACATCCTGTTAAATAGAATTTAATTCGTGCCCGGCCCCTTTCGTCTGACCAATAACACCATATCGAAAAAACTAAGAATTGCCTTCGAATTGAAAGAGGAGGATTTACATGGCATTCTGGAGCTTTCGGGTTTTCAGGTATCCAAGCCTTGAACTGAGTGTGTTCTTCCGGAAGAAAGGGTATAAGAACTATCTGGCATGCGGAAGCCAGCTTCTAAGGAATTTTCTGAAAGCCTCGCTCTTCGCCATAGGGGTTGAATTTGTTTGTGGAAATCAGGACATATCGATAAATTCTAAAACATGAAACCGCTTAAATACATCATTATTGTTTTTGCCCTTAGTTGGACAACCGCTGCCCTGGCAGGTGAACCGCTTGGTTTTGGCTTATCGAAAAAATATTGTCTGGGAGATGTTTGTCTTGGCGAAGCAGACGCAGACCATCCTGAGTTGAAAATAGGCGAGGCATTAAGGAAAGCGGCCCGATACAAGAAAATTCCCATTTGCAACAGCTCGGATGCCTCGGTGTATTTGCGGGATGTAAAATTCAGGAATGGCACGCAAGGGATCATCTACCTGCTTGCCGACCCCGGCAATCTGAATGCCCGGCCCGAAAAATATTTTCGCATCAGCAGCATCACCGTGAAATTCGACCCGTTTCTTTCGGCGGAAGGCGTCAAGGAGCTTCAGCAAAAGATTGCCGATCGTTACGGCATGGAACGGTCAAGTTCGTATGGCTTTGGGGTCAAGGACGGAAAGCGGTCAATTAGTTTTACAGTTTCCCCCTGGGAATCAAGGATTGCCGTTAATGGCGTAGATAACCCGGAGTATCAGGCCCAGCCCGGATGCTCGCCAAAACCGCCTAACCTGTAAACTCAGGCGGCTCAGACAGGCCATTCGAAACCAGTCATGCTGAAAAAATAAACGAAAATGGGGCTGTACGTCCCCTTTTTAGCAGGTTGTTTAAAAACCACCGACCTGGGACGACACGGCGGGGATTTGCAGGAGGTCGAATGACCGTTCCTGGCAAAATCAGCCTCCCCCCTCACCTTTTTTCAACTGCAACGCCAGTTCATACAGCGCATTCTTCTTCTCGCCGCTGATCTCGGCGGCCAGCTTCACCGCCTGTTTCAGCGGCATTTCTGCCAGCAGCAGTTGCAGGATGCGCTGCGCTTCCTCACCTACCCCCTCTTCCTTTGCCACTTCCGCCCCCGACACCAGCAGGACGAATTCGCCCTTCTGCTGGTTGGGGTCAGCCTCCAGCCAGCTAAGCGCCTCTTCCAGCGTGCAGGTATGGATGGTTTCGAAAATCTTGGTCAGCTCGCGCGCGATGGTGACCGTGCGTGCGTCGCCCAGCACTTCCCGCAGGTCGGCCATGCTGGCGAGAATGCGGTGGGGCGATTCGTAAAACACCAGGGTGTGGGGCATCGCCTTCAGCGCGGCGAGCTCGCGTTTGCGCTCCGATGCGGTATGCGGCAGAAAGCCGTAGAACAGGAAATGCGGCGCGGTGATCCCCGCCGCCGAAAAGGCGGCGATTGCTGCATTCGCGCCGGGGATGGGCACGACGCGCAGGCCGGCCTCGCGCACCTTGGCAACCAGGTAGGCGCCGGGATCGCTCACCGCCGGGGTGCCGGCATCGGACACCAGCGCTACCGACTTGCCGGACTGGAGCATTTCGATCAGCCGCGTGGCGGCCTGGTATTCGTTGTGCTCATGCACTGCGATCAGTTTGGCGCCGATGGCGAAGTGGTTGAGCAGGCGGGTGGTGTTGCGGGTGTCCTCGGCGGCGATGGCGTCGACGCTGCGCAGGATTTCCAGCGCGCGCAGGGTGATGTCCTGCAGATTTCCAATTGGTGTGGCAACTACATATAATATGCTTTTGCCTGTCTGGTTATTTTCCTGATGCAACGTCTTGCCGCCTTTCTGATTATCCTGTTTGCCGCATTCAATAGCGGCTGCGCCACCTCGACAACACCCGCCCCCGTTAGAGAAGGCCGGCCCATCGCCAAGCCCGCGCCAAGCGCTCCGACGCCGGCAGCATCCACTCCGGAAGCCGAGACACCGGTCGCAAAAACCTTCCCGCTGGCTGTGGCGCTTCCGCCGGAGGCCTTTACAACGCCACCGAAAGACGGCCAGAAACCCCATATCGCGCTCCTGCTGCCGCTCAAGTCGGCCTCGTTCGGGCAACCGGCCGAGGCGGTCAGGCAGGGTGCCATTGCCGCTTCCGGCATTCAGGCCCCGGCAGTGCTGCCGCTGCAAGTCTATCCTACCGGTGACCAGGTTGAGGATATTGTGTCCACATACCAGCAGGCATTGCAAGCCGGCGCCAAAATCGTGATCGGGCCGTTGACCCGCAATGCCGTCACTGCACTGGCGAAAAGCGGTCTGGTTACGGTGCCGACCCTGGCCCTGAATTATCCGGAAGGGGACGCGGTTCTTCCTGAAAACCTCTACCTGTTCGGCCTGACCGCGGAGGGCGAAGCGCGCCAGGCCGCACGCCGTGCCTTTAACGACGGCCGGCGCACGGCCCTGACCGTTACCGCCAATACGCCGCTGGCAAAACGGGTACAGCAGGCCTTTGCCGACGCATGGCGCGGGCTGGGCGGGAAGCTGGTGGCGCAGGCCAACTTTTCTCCCGAGCGGACCCAATTCCCTGCAGTGCACGATACGGTCATCAAGCATCGGGCGGACATCATCTTTCTCGCCGCCGACGCCAATCTGGCTCGCATGATCCGCCCCTACCTGGATGCCAACACCCCGACCTACGCCACCTCAATGGTCTTCGGCGGCAACCAGGAAATCGGCCGGAATATCGACCTGAACGGCGTGCTGTTTGCCGAAATGCCCTGGTTGCTGGTGCCCGACCATCCCGCTGTAATGGTGTACCCGCGCGCCGAAAACTTCAGCATCGAGCAGGAGCGGCTTTACGCACTGGGCATCGACGCCTTTCGTATCGCCACTGTAATGGCGCAGAACCCGCGACTGGGGGAAGGCAACGTGCTGGACGGCGTGACTGGCCAGATCAGCCTTGCCGACCACCAGTTCCAGCGCGAAATGGCGGCCGCGCAATTCAGGCAGGGGACAGCGGTAGCGACTGAGTTCGCCGACCCGGGCAATCTTGGCGAACCCAGGTAATACCGGCGCCGCAGCAGAGCAACTGGCCGCGACCTTCCTGCAGCGGCAGGGGTTGAAGCTGGTCGAAACCAACTACCGCTGCCGCTTCGGCGAAATCGACCTGATCTGCAATGAACAGAACACGCTGGTGTTCGTTGAAGTCCGGCTGCGCGGCAACGACGCATTCGGCGGGGCTGCGGCCAGCATCACTGCCAGCAAGCAACACAAGCTGGTGCTCGCCGCCCGGCATTATTTGCAGCGGCTGCGCACCTCCCCCGCGTGCCGCTTCGATGTGGTATTGTTGCGTGGCCTGCGGGATAATGACATCGAGTGGATCAGGAATGCCTTTGGCGAGTAATTCTGAACTTGAAAAGTTAGCCCCGAATTGCCAAAAGTAGGCGCCTCTAGGCGACACAGATTTACTCGGATATTGAATCATGAAAACACTTCAAATCACCCTACCAGTGAAACCACTCCCACGCAGAATCCGTGTTCATCCGTGTTCATCCGTGGCTAACCGCCTTTTCTAAAGTCAAACAATATGGACCTCATCAGCCGAATCAGCCACCACTTTACCGAAAGCGCCCACCTCAAGCTGCAGGCGGTGGACGTTCTCGCAGCCCCGATTGCCGATGCGGCGGAGCGCGTTGTGCAGTGCCTGCTGGCCGACGGCAAAATTCTTGCCTGCGGCAATGGCGGCTCGGCGGCGGATGCCCAGCATTTCTCCGCGGAAATGCTCAACCGCTTCGAGATGGAACGCCCGGGACTCGCCGCGATCGCGCTGACCACCGATGCCTCGACCCTCACCTCGATCGCCAACGACTACGATTTCGACCAGATTTTTTCCAAGCAGATACGCGCCCTGGGGCACTCCGGCGACCTGTTGCTCGCCATTTCCACCAGCGGCAATTCCCGCAACGTGATCCAGGCAGTAAACGCTGCCCATGACCGCGGCATGAACGTGATCGCGCTGACCGGCAGGGGCGGCGGCCAGATGGTAGAAATCCTGATGCCGGGCGACATCCACCTGTGCGCGCCGGGCGACCGCACCGCGCACACGCAGGAAATCCATATTACAGCCATCCACTGCCTGTGCGATGCTATTGATTGTCTTTTACTGGGAGTTGAATAAATGCGTTATGTCTATCTGATTGCTCTGGCCTTTTCCGTCATCAACCTGCAAGGGTGCTTCCCGGTCGTTGCAACCGGCGCGGGAACGGGTGTTCTTATGGCAGAGGATCGCCGCACTTCCGGCACTTTTATCGAGGATCAGGGGATCGAGCTGAAAGCTTCCAATCGTCTCGACGAAAAATTCAAGGATACGATTCATGTCAACATCACCAGCTACAACCGTACCGTCCTGATGACCGGTGAGGTTCCGACCGATGCTGTCAGGCAGGAAGCAGAAAATATCGTCCGCGGCGTTCCCAATGTGAGCAACGTCCTCAACGAACTCGTCATTGCCCGCGTCAGCTCCTATACCTCCCGCAGCAACGACTCCTACCTGACCTCCATGGTCAAGGTACGCTTTGTGGACAGAGGGAAATTCCAGGCCAATCATGTCAAGGTGGTGACGGAAAACAAAGTGGTCTATCTGCTCGGCATGGTGACTCGCAAGGAAGCGGAAAATGCCGTGGAAATCGCCAGCACCACCAGCGGCGTGCAGAAGGTGGTCAAGCTGTTCGAATACATCGACTGATGATCTCTTTCGCTGCACCGCCATTCGAGAACAAGATTTGCACACCCTGCAGTTTGGCTGAGCGCATTGCCGCCCTGCCGCGGCCGCTGGTGTTTACCAACGGCTGCTTTGACATTCTCCATCGCGGCCATGTCACGTATTTGGCACAGGCGCGTGCACTGGGCGCCAGCCTGATCGTCGGGGTCAACACTGATGCTTCGGTGAAGCGCTTGGGTAAAGGCGACGAGCGCCCGATCAACAATCAGGATGACCGCATGACGGTGCTGGCAGCGCTGGAAAGCGTCAGCCTGGTCACCTGGTTCGATGAGGATACGCCGCTCAAACTGATTCTTGCCTGCAAGCCGGACGTGCTGGTGAAAGGAGGCGACTGGGCCGTATCTGACATCGTCGGTGCTCGGGAAGTGCAAGGCTGGGGCGGGACAGTTCATTCGATTCCGTTCCTGCATGAGCGCTCCACCACCGCGACCCTGGCAAAGATCCGCAGTCTTTGATGCTCCCCGCCGATTTCATCAGCCGGCTTCTAGCCATTGTCGGCCAGGGCAATCTTTTCACCGATCCGGTGGACTGCTATGCCTACGCCTACGACAACAGCCGCAAGATTTTCCCGCCCGAAGCGGTTGCATTTGCACTCAACACCGAGCAGGTGCGGGACATCATCCTGCTTTGCAACCAATGCGGTGTGCCGGTCACGCCGCGCGGCAGGGGCACCGGCACTGCCGGCGGCAGCATTCCCGAAAGCGGCGGCCTGGTATTGTCGCTGGAGCGCATGCGCAACATCATCCGCGTCGATCCTGCCAACCGGGTGATCGTCGCCGAGCCCGGCGTACTCAACCAGGAAATCCAGGAAGCAGCTAAACAGCACGGCTTTTTCTGGCCGCCCGACCCTTCCAGCAGCGCTTATTGCAGCATCGGCGGCAACCTCGCCACCTGCGCCGCCGGCCCTCATGCCGTTAAATACGGCGTCACCCGCGACCATGTGCTGGGCCTGAAGGCGGTAACCGGCAGCGGCGAAATCATCAAAACCGGCTGCTACACCACCAAGGGCGTGGTCGGCTACGATCTAACGCGCCTGATCATCGGTTCGGAAGGTACGCTTGCCGTGATTACCGAGGCCACCCTCAAACTCACCCCGCTCCCGCAATCGGTGGGCGGCATTACCGCGCACTATGCCGATATCACCCACTGCGCCGAGGCGGTCGCCGCGATCATGGCGCAGCCGCACATCCCCAGTGCACTGGAATTTCTCGACAGCGCGGCGCTCGACATGATTCGCGGCCGCCATCCTGGCCTGCTGCCGGAAAACTCGCGCGCCATGCTGATGATCGAGGTGGATGGAGGAACCGCAGAAATTGCCGACAGCGCAGAAGCCATCCGCCGTGCCTGCAGCAACGACGGCCTGATTACGGCGGAAGCCACCGCCGATCCCGCCGGGCTGTGGGCGGTGCGCAAGGCCCTCTCGCCCCTGCTGCGCGACATTGCCCCGAAGAAGATCAACGAGGATATCGTCGTACCGGTATCCCAGCTGCCAGAACTGTTGCAGGGGCTGGGAGAGTTGAGCCGGAAATACCGCGTGGCCAACGTGAATTTCGGCCATGCCGGTAACGGCAACATCCACGTCAACCTGCTGATCAACCCGGACGATCCCGATGAAATGCGGCGGGGAGAAGCCTGTCTGGACGAAGTTTTTGACTTGGTGTTGAAGCTCGGCGGCACGCTTTCAGGGGAGCACGGCGTGGGCCGCGAAAAGCGCGCCTATGTGGGGCGCGAAATTGATGCGCCAACCATGGCACTGATGAAACAGATCAAGCAGGTATTCGACCCCAACGGGCTACTCAATCCCGGCAAGCTGTTTCCTTAGCTCTTTTGGAGCTTTTCGGAAGTCTTGGCTGCCACTTTACGCTCTATTTTGGCAACCACCTTCTTGCCCAGCAACACCGCCAAACCCAGCAGCGCTTTCTTGATCATTGTCCCACCCTGACCGGTTTTCGGCACTCCACGGCCTTCAACTCGCTGCCAGGAAAATCCAGTTTCAATTTTGTCAGCTGCGCGGTCATGGACTCGCCGCTATCCTTGATCTGAAATACGGCAGCGTCGATTTCCTGGGTGCGTGGACCGGAAACGGCCGATTTCACACCCTTCTCGCGCAGCCGGTCGAGATATTTGGCAGCCGCCTCGGCGGTGGAAAAAATACCCAGGGAAATCGCATACTGCATCTCCGAAGGCTCACGGACAACGTAGCTTTCCTGCACCCCCAGCCGTTTCAGTTCATCCACCTTTTTTTGCGCTTCCTGCATCGTATTGCGTGGCGTGACGTAAACCCAGTAGCCCCCGGATTTTTCCGCTTTGCGCTGGATGAGCTTCTCGCCCAGCTGCAGCTTCTCCAGCGCCTGAGCCACGCGCTTTAGCGTGTCGCCATAAAATTGGCCCCATTCGAGACAAATCTCGGACTTGGCTTCGCCGGGGGCGCTATCTCCTGACTTTACCAGTGGCTCCGACATGGGCAGCGCCAGCTCCGGCGCTTTCTGGGGCTCAGCCAATAGCTTGATTTTTTCCGCCTTGACCGGCTCGTGGCCCCGCATGGGCTCCCTGCCTTGACTGCTGCCGAGCTGCATCACGGTAAAAAACAAGATGTTGATAACCAGCAGTATTGCGAATATCCACTTCATCCTAGAAACCTTAGTTGGACGGGGTGGAGTGTGCGGTTTTTGCGAGTTTTCGCCTGACGGCGAAATACCTGCTTACCCCAATTGGGGTGCAGGGCAAGGCACAACGAAGCGGAATGGTCGTTCCATTCCAAGGAGTTGTAACGCCGCCATGCGCCGCAAAAACCGTGCAATCCACCCCGTAGCGGACTCACCAACCGGGTGAAACGGTAAATCATGAACAAGCTTATTAGAATCACAGCGTCAAATGTCCAGTCGAGCGGTCAACTGAGGTTTCTAGGATCATGCTAATGCGATGCTGAGCAGCCCATCCAGCACCAGATTATCCACCATCCTCGTCTTACCGGACAGTAGCGGCAGAAGCACTTGAGCATCGCCACCACTCAGAAGGCAGGTCGGCGCCCGCTTGATCTCACCGGCAAGCAAGGCATTCATGTGCCAGACCGCCCCCACCATGGCGGACAATGCGCCGCTGTAAACCGCATCGGGAGTATTTCTGGGAATATCACTGTAATGACCACCCGCCTCCCCGATGGCAGCAGTGTTTTCTGCCAACGCCCGCAGCATCGTTGCCAGTCCGGGGACGATCAACCCGCCTAAAAATACGCCATCGGCAGTCAGTCCATCGACTGTCATCGCGGTGCCGGCATTGACGACCACACAGCCTTCCGGCGCGATGGTACGCGCGGCGATCAATGCCGCCCAGCGGTCGCTGCCCAGTTGCGAGGGGATTTCATAACCATTGCTTACGCCGCACTGGCTTTCGACCGCAACAACCCATTGCATCCTGGCCGGCCAGCCATTGCAGACTTCCTCTATCTGCATGGCCACCTGAGGCCCGGCAACATTCGATGCAACGATTCGTTCAGGCGCGGCCAGATCTTTCCATGCATCACCCAGGCCAGCCACGTCAGCAGTGGCAACCCAACCCTTGGCCTGCCACGAATTCCCGTCATGCAACCCCCATTTAATCCGGGTATTGCCGGCATCCACCGCTAGTATCATGCTACTGCCCTCAAACTGATTTCACCGCAGGTAAAGCGTTGCTTCCCCGCTACCGTACGCACCAGCAGTGCGCCATCGTCGGCCACATCCAGCAAATGTCCTTCGTGCTGACTACCGTCGGGCAGCACTAATAGAACCTGTTTTTCATGGTAAGCGTGGTGCTTCAACCATTCTTCGCGCAAGCTTGAAAATCCGCCCTCATCGAACTCATTCAGGACATCGGCCAGGTGCAGCAGGATCTTAGCCAGCAAGGAATTGCGCTCTGGCACTTCCCCACCGATAGAGTGGATATCCACCACCGCCTGATCGATCCGGTTCAGCACCTTGCCGGACAGCTTGAGGTTGATGCCGATGCCGATTACCGCGGCGCTCGGCCCCAGCATATCGCCCTGCAGTTCGATGAGTATGCCTGCCAGCTTGCGATGCCGGTGCAGCACGTCGTTCGGCCATTTCAAGCCTGCGCCGGAAACGCCGGCCTGATCCAGCGCGCGCATCAGCGCCACACCGACCGCCAGGCTGAGACCGGAAAGGAATCCCGCCCCCTGGTTAAAACGCCACAGCAGGGAAAACGTCAGGCTGCCGCCCAGATTGGCGTGCCATTCCCGACCGCGCCGGCCGCGCCCAGCGGTCTGCATCTCCGTGACCACGCAGCTGCCGTGCGGCGCACCCTGCACCGCCTTCTCCAGCAGCCTGCTGTTGGTAGAGGCCAGACTGTCGGCAATTTCCAAATCGAAGAAGCCGGCTTTATCTCCCAGCCCGGCGCGAATTTTATCCTTGTCGATCCAGCGCAAAGGCTCGCGCAGACGATAGCCGCGGCCCGGCACACGAAACAGGTCGACGCCAGCCTCGTCGAGGTTGCGCATCGCCTGCCAGACGGAGGCACGGGATACGTTCAACTGCTGTGCCATTCCCTCGCCGGAATGGAATTCTCCGTCGGATAGCAGGCGCAGAACGGCAAAGGTCAAGGGTTTCACAGCGGCAGATTCTGGTTGGGATGGTCGAATGGTAGCACATACGCCGAGGGGGAATAACAGCGCCCCGCAGCTTGCGGAATTTTGCTCTATAAAAACAAAACCCCCTGCAGCGATTGCTGAGGGGGTCTGTCTGATAAGGAGCCTGGCGGTGACCTACTTTCACATGGGTAATCCACACTATCATCGGCGCACGTTCGTTTCACTTCTGAGTTCGGGAT
>NZ_DATKTK010000039.1:0-2532 GCF_035531155.1 Sulfuricella sp.
CGTGCGGCGCGAATATGCGTGCGGAAGCGCGTTCTCTGCCACTCCAGATCGCCGCTTTGGCGGTAATAGTCCAAGCCGGTTTCACCGATGGCGACCACTTTCCGGTGCTGCGCGCGCGTGACCAAGTCATTGATTGACAGGACGGTGTCCTCGGCCTGGTCCGGATGGACGCCGACCGATGCGAACAGCGGCGCATGGCCGTCGGCCAGCGCCATGACCCTGGGGAAATTGCTGAGGTTGACGCACACGCATAAGGCATGCGTGACCTCGTTGCGCGCCATGTTGTCGAGGATCTGAGGAATTCGGCCGGCAAATTCCTCGAAGTCGATATGGCAATGCGAGTCGACCAGCATACCTGAGCTAGGCGATTTCTTTGTAGGCAATGAACAGGTCATCCAGGAACAGGCCGGCGTTCAATGGATGCTCGCAAATCGCCTTCAGCGACGACAGGGTGGCGTAAAAGCGCAGCAGCTTCAGCGACGGCATGCTCCGCGCGAGAAGGGCCAGCGCTTTCGCCCGATCGATGTTGTATCGCGCCTTGGCGCTGCTCGAGAGCGCGATGAGGTCGTAGGTCCACTTGAGCATCCAATCCACCACCGCGGCCGGTGGCAGGCGCTGGCAGAAGTCCGCCAAGCCGAGCGCACTGCTTGCCGGCTGACTCAGCAAATCGAGCAATCGGTCTCGTGTCTGCGCTTCCTCATCCGACAGACGCGCCGCTTCCAGTGGGGCATCGCCAGCGAATGCGAGCAAGGCGGGTGTGACTTTGCTGCCCTCTCCCTGAAGCCAGCGCAGCGACAATTCCCGCGGCGGCACGGCCAGCACCAATGCGTGACAGCGGCTGCGCACGGTTGCCAGCAATTTGCTCGGTTGATGCGAGATCAGCAGAAAAACCACGCCCGAGGACGGCTCCTCCAAGCTTTTCAAAAGCGCGTTGGCCGAGCCCGGATTCATGCTTTCAGCGGGGTAGATCAACACCACGCGATAGCCGTTGCGATGCGAACCCACGTTTAGAAAATCGCTTAATGCTCGAATTTGCTCGATTTTTATCTGTTTGCTGGGTTTTTTCTTGCCTTCTTCGCCGCCCTCGCCCGCCTCCCCATCTTCTTGCGCCGGTGCCAGGAGCTCGGGCTGAACCAGGCGAAAATCAGGATGATTGCCGGACATGAACCAGGCGCATGCGGGACAAGTGCCACAGGCCAGTCCAATATCGGAGCGGTTCTCGCATAGCAGGGACTGCGCCAAGACTTGCGCCAGGTGCAGCTTGCCTATACCGGCGCGGCCATGGAATAGCAAGGCGTGAGGCAGCTTGTCCCGCATGCCGTTCAGCCGACCCCATGCCTCCTCATGCCAAGGTAAATACTTTACTGACATAGCGTTATGATATGATCTTCAAGTACTTTACGAATATCTGCCACGGACTGGCCGGCATCGATCAGACGGATTCTCTGAGGATAGCGGGCGGCGCGTGCCAAATATACTGCACGCACGCGGGCAAAGAAATCAAGGTCTTCCTGCTCGAAACGGTCCGGCGCGGCCGAGGCGGCCAGGCGCCTGCGCTTGGCTTCTTCGACTGAAAGATCGAAAACCAGCGTCATATCCGGTTCCAAACCGGGATGAACCCAGTCTTCCAGGCGTTCGATTTTTTCCAGATTCAGCCCGCGACCACCACCCTGATAGGCGAAAGTGGCGTCGGTAAAGCGGTCGGAAAGCACCCAAGTGCCCGCGGCCAGCGCGGGCAGGATTATCCGGTCCAAGTGCTCCCGCCTGGCGGCGAACATCAGCAGCGTCTCGGTTTCAAGGTGCATGGGCTGCGCCAGCAGCAGTTTGCGCAGTTCTTCGCCGAGCGGCGTACCTCCGGGCTCCCGCGTTACCACCACCTTCTTTCCGGCAGCCCCGATTCGCCTGGCGATCCAGTCCATGTGGGTGCTCTTCCCCGCACCGTCGACGCCTTCCAGGGTAATGAATCTGCCGCGCATCCTAGTGCCCCCGCCGCCGCTGGTACTTGGCCACGGCACGTTCGTGCTCGGCCAGCGTGTCCGAGAACTCGGTCGAGCCGTCACCGCGGGCCACGAAATAAAGGGCCTTCGTCATTGCCGGATGCAGTGCAGCCACAAGCGATGCCTCGCCAGGCATCGCGATCGGCGTCGGCGGCAATCCGGGCCGGGTATAGGTGTTGTGGGGCGTGTCGGCGCGCAGGTCTTTTTCGTGCAGCCGTCCATCGAATTTGGCACCCAGGCCATAGATTACCGAGGGATCGGTCTGCAGCCTCATCCCCAGGCGCAGGCGATTGACGAACACGCCGGCGATGCGCGCGCGGTCGCTGGCTTTGCCGGTTTCCTTCTCTATGACCGAAGCCATGATCAGCGCGTCATAGGGGGCGCGATAAGGCAGATCCGGTGCGCGCCGCTGCCATGCCGCCTGAAGCTGCCGCTGCATCGCCGTGTAGGCGCGCTTGAGTATGGCCAGGTCGCTGGTGCCTTTGCCGAACAGATAGGTATCGGGAAAGAACAGGCCTTCCGGATCGCGCCCGGG